>NZ_JBBMFK010000022.1:0-67963 GCF_040096055.1 Pseudoflavonifractor intestinihominis | reverse complement strand
CCTATCCGACACAATGCGCAAGTGCCGGATAGGAACGGCAAAATTTTTTACACTTCTATTACTTCTTTATCGCACATCAGTAAAGAGCCAGGGTATGAAGCAGCTCATGGCGGGCGCTGGTGTGGCTGTGGTCGGCCTGATCCTCGTACCTCTGCTTTCCGGCCTGTTTGCCGTCTAAACTGTCCCTGAAAAATCCTTGCCCCTCCCGTAATAATCGGGAGGGGCTGAAAGGAGGTCACACTGTATGGATTTTCTGCTGGACGCGCTTACTGAGTGGCTCAAGGAAATGCTTGTAGGCGGCATTATGGGCAACCTGTCCGGGATGTTCGATTCTGTAAACCAGCAGGTCGGAGATATATCCGTGCAGGTTGGGCAAACGCCGCAGGGCTGGAACGGCGGCATTTTCAGCATGATCCAGAGCCTCTCCAACTCCATCATGGTTCCCATCGCCGGTGTGATTCTGGCGATTGTAATGACGCTGGAACTGATCCAGATGATTACCGACAAAAACAACCTGCATGATGTGGACACCTGGATGATTTTCAAATGGGTGTTCAAGTCAGCCGCAGCCATACTCCTTGTCACGAATACATGGAATATCGTCATGGGCGTGTTTGATATGGCGCAGAGTGTGGTGGCACAGGCATCCGGGATCATTTCTTCGGATGCAGCCATTGATATTTCCTCTGTCCTTACGGACATGGAACCTCGGCTGATGGAAATGGATTTGGGTCCGTTGTTCGGGCTTTGGTTCCAGAGTATGTTTATCGGCGTTACCATGTGGGCGCTGTATATCTGCATCTTCATCGTGATTTATGGCCGTATGATTGAAATTTACCTTGTGACATCCGTTGCGCCCATCCCTATGGCTGCCATGATGGGCAAGGAATGGGGCGGCATGGGCCAGAACTATCTGCGCTCCCTGTTGGCGCTGGGATTCCAGGCATTTCTCATCATTGTCTGTGTGGCGATTTATGCTGTACTGGTACAGGACATCGCTACCGAGGAAGATGTGATTATGGCGATTTGGAGCTGTGTGGGCTATACGGTTTTACTGTGTTTTACCCTCTTTAAGACCGGAAGCCTTGCAAAAGCTGTATTCCAGGCTCATTAAGAAGGAGGGAGTTTCTATGGCCTATGTACCTGTACCCAAAGACCTGACGAAAGTCAAAACCAAGGTTGCTTTCAACTTAACCAAGCGGCAGTTAGTCTGCTTCGGCGGAGGGGCGCTTTTGGGCGTACCGCTGTTCTTTCTGCTCCGTGGCTCTGCCGGAAACAGTACGGCAGCCCTGTGCATGATGTTCGTGATGCTGCCCTTCTTCCTGCTGGCGATGTATGAAAAGCATGGTCAGCCGTTGGAAAAGATTGTGGGCAATATCATCCGCGTCACGGTGATCCGCCCCAGGCAGCGCCCCTACCGCACCAATAACTTCTATGCCGTGTTGCAGCGGCAGGCAAATCTCGACGAGGAGGTGTCACACATTGTTTACGGCAATCAAAAACTGGCTGCACCGGCTGTTCGGAAAAAACGAGGAAAAAGCTGTGCAGCCGGTCAAAACAAAGAAAAAGCTGTCCCGCGCCGACAGAAAGCAGATTGAAGCTGCGATTGCCCGTGCCAACCGCACGGACAAAAAGGAAAAATCGGCGCAGGACAGTATCCCTTATGAACGAATGTGGCCGGACGGTATCTGCCGGGTATCAGACGGTCACTACACAAAAACCATTCAATTTCAGGACATCAACTATCAGCTTTCACAGAACGAGGATAAAACCGCGATTTTCGAGGGCTGGTGCGATTTCCTCAACTACTTCGACAGCTCGATTCAGTTTGAGCTGTCTTTTTTGAACCTTGCAGCATCGGAGGAAACCTTTGCCCGCGCCATCAACATCCCTCTCCAGGGGGACGATTTTGACAGCATCCGTATCGAGTACATGACCATGCTGCAAAACCAGCTGGCGCGGGGCAACAACGGCCTTATCAAGACCAAGTACCTGACCTTTTCCATCGAGGCCGACAGCATCCGCTCCGCCAAGCCCCGTCTGGAGCGCATCGAGACCGATGTGCTGAACAACTTTAAGCGGTTGGGCGTGGCCGCCGAGGTTCTGGACGGCAAAGCCCGGCTGGCCCAGCTTCACGCCATCTTCCACATGGACGAGCAGGCGCCCTTCCAGTTCGAGTGGGACTGGCTGGCTCCCAGCGGCCTTTCCACCAAGGACTTTATCGCGCCGTCCGGCTTCGAGTTCCGTACCGGCAAGCAGTTCCGCATGGGAAAGAAGTACGGGGCCGTCAGCTTCGTGCAGATTCTGGCCCCGGAGCTGAATGACCGTATGCTGGCGGACTTTCTCGATATGGAAAGTTCCCTCATTGTGAATCTGCACATCCAGTCGGTGGATCAGGTGAAGGCCATCAAGACGGTAAAGCGGAAAATCACCGACCTGGACCGCAGCAAGATCGAGGAACAGAAAAAGGCCGTCCGCGCCGGGTATGACATGGACATCATCCCGTCCGACCTTGCCACCTACGGGGCCGAGGCCAAGAAGCTGTTGCAGGACCTGCAAAGCCGCAACGAGCGGATGTTCCTGGTGACGTTCCTGGTGCTGAACACCGCCGACAATCCCCGCCAGCTGGGCAACAACATCTTCCAGGCCAGTTCCATCGCACAGAAGTACAACTGCCAGCTGACCCGGCTGGACTTCCAGCAGGAGGAAGGCTTGATGTCCTCTCTGCCGCTGGGGCTGAACCAGGTGGAAATTCAGCGGGGGCTGACTACCAGCTCTACCGCCATCTTCGTGCCGTTCACCACCCAAGAGCTTTTTCAGAACGGAAAAGAGGCGCTGTACTACGGCATCAACGCCCTGTCCAATAACCTCATCATGGTGGACCGCAAGCTGCTGAAAAACCCCAACGGCCTGATTCTGGGTACGCCCGGTTCCGGCAAGAGCTTTTCGGCCAAGCGCGAGATCGCCAACTGCTTCCTGCTGACTTCGGATGATGTCATTATCTGCGACCCGGAGGCCGAGTACGCGCCGCTGGTGGAGCGCCTGCACGGGCAGGTCATCAAAATCTCGCCCACCTCCACCAACTACATCAACCCGATGGACCTGAACCTGGACTATTCGGACGATGAAAGCCCGCTGTCGCTGAAGAGCGACTTCATCTTGTCGCTGTGCGAGCTGATCGTGGGCGGAAAGGACGGATTACAGCCGGTACAGAAAACCATCATTGACCGCTGTGTGCGGCTGGTCTATCAGGACTACCTCAACGATCCGCGCCCGGAGAATATGCCCATTCTGGAGGATTTATACGACCTGCTGCGGGCGCAGGATGAGAAAGAGGCGCAGTACATCGCCACGGCGCTGGAAATCTACGTCACCGGCTCCCTCAACGTGTTCAACCACCGCAGCAACGTGGACATCAACAACCGCATTGTTTGCTATGACATCAAGGAGCTGGGCAAGCAGCTGAAAAAGATCGGGATGCTGGTGGTGCAGGACCAGGTGTGGAACCGCGTCACCATCAACCGGGCGGCCCGTAAGTCCACCCGCTACTACATCGACGAGATGCACCTGCTGCTCAAAGAGGAACAGACCGCCGCCTATACGGTGGAGATTTGGAAGCGGTTCAGAAAGTGGGGCGGCATCCCGACCGGGATCACCCAGAACGTGAAGGACCTGCTTTCTTCCCGCGAGGTGGAGAACATCTTTGAAAACTCCGACTTCGTGTATATGCTCAACCAGGCGGGCGGCGACCGGCAGATTTTGGCCCGGCAGCTGGGCATTTCCCCGCACCAGCTGTCCTATGTGACCCACTCCGGCGAGGGCGAGGGGCTGCTGTTCTACGGCTCCACGATTCTGCCCTTTGTGGATCACTTCCCGAAAAACACCGAACTGTATCGCATTATGACGACCAAACCCCAGGAAATGAAGGAGGCTGATGGACGATGAAACCCGAAATTCTGCATAACGACCACATGATGTTTCTGGACCGGGCGCTGGAAACCCAGCGCACCGCGCTCCTGACGGCGATGGCGGACGCCGTTTCCGAGTGCCGCACGGCGGCGGATCAGGCCGCTGAACTGACCGAGACCGGCGAGACCGGCCTGCTGCGGCTGGTGGAGATTCTGTGCGCCGCCAAGGTCCAGCGCGGGCAGGCCGGTGAGACTGTGCTGGAGGGCACCGAGGTCCAGATTTTGGCCGACGTAGTGGCCCAGCTCTACGCCTGCCTGACCGAGTGCCGCTTCGTGGGTCCGCTGGGGCTGGCGGCCTATGCGGAGCTTTCCAGCATGGCGGCCTCCCTCATGCTGGGGGAATGGTTTGATTAAGGAACCGCGCCTGCGCTTCACGGAGGAAGAACGGGCGGACCCGGCGCTGGAAAAGCCCATCCGCAAGGCGGAGAAGGCCGCCGTCAAAGCGGACAAGGCGCAGGCAAAAATCCCGAAAAAGCAGGTCAAACGGGCCGAGGTGGACCCCAAGACCGGCAAGGTCACGACCAAGCTGGTGCTGGAGGATAAGCCCCGGCCGCCCTCCAAACTGTCCCATACAGTGCGGGACGCGCCGGGCAACGCAGTGGCGGGCAAGCTCCACCAGGAGATCCGCAAGACCGAGGACGGTAACGTGGGCGTGGAAAGCGCCCACAAGTCTGAGGAAGCCGTAGAGACCGGCGTGCATCTGGCGAGGGAGGGCTACCGCAGCCACAAACTGAAACCTTACCGCAAGGCCGCCCAGGCCGAGCGGAAGCTGGAAAAGGCCAACATCGAGGCGCTGTTCCAGAAGTCTGTCTATGAAAACCCTGCGGCAGCCAGCAACCCGCTGTCCCGCTGGCAGCAGAAACAGCAGATCAAGAAACAGTACGCCGCCGCCAAACGGGCCGCACAGTCCGGCGGGAGCGCCGCCGGTGCCGCCCAAAAGACCGGCAAGGCGGCCAAGACGGTCAAGGAGAAAGCCCAGCAGGCCGGGACCTATGTGATGCGCCACAAAAAGGGCTTTGGCATCGTGCTGGCGATTTTCCTGCTGGTCTGCCTGCTGCTCAACACCATGTCCTCCTGTTCCATGATGGCGCAGAGCATCGGTTCGGCGATCTCCGGCACCACCTACCCCTCCGATGACCCGGAGCTGGTGGCGGTGGAGGCCGACTACGCCGCCAAGGAGGCCGCGCTGCAAGCCGAGATCGACAACATCGAGAGCAGCCACCCCGGCTACGACGAGTACCGCTATGACCTGGACATGATCGGCCACGACCCGCATGAGCTGGCGGCCTACCTGTCCGCTGTGCTGCAAGGTTACACGCGGGCAAGCGCCCAGGCGGAGTTGGAACGCATCTTCGCAGCCCAATACCAGCTGACGCTGACCGAGGAAGTGGAGGTGCGCTACCGCACCGAGACCCGGATCGACAGCGAGGGCAACAGCTATACGGTCGAGGTCCCCTACAACTACTACATCTTAAATGTGACCCTCACCAGCAAGCCCATATCTTCCGTGGCGTCGGAGCTGCTGACGCCGGATCAGCTGGAAATGTACCAGGTGTACCGGCAGACGCTGGGCAACAAGCCCCTGATCTTCGGCGGCGGGTCCGCCGACACCAGCGATTCCGAGAGTTTGGCCGGTGTGGAGTTTGTCAACGGCACCCGGCCCGGCAATCAGGCGGTGGTGGACATCGCCAAAAGCCAGGTGGGCAACGTGGGCGGCCAGCCCTATTGGAGCTGGTACGGCTTTAATTCCCGCGTGGAGTGGTGCGCTTGCTTCGTGTCCTGGTGTTACGGCCAGATGGGCCTTTCCGAGCCGCGCTTTGCCGCCTGCCAGTCCCAGGGCATCCCCTGGTTCCAGTCGCACGGACAATGGGGCGGGCGGGATTACGCCAACATCGCCCCAGGCGACGCTATCTTCTTCGATTGGGACTTGGATGGCAGCGCCGACCATGTGGGCATCGTAGTGGGCACCGACGGCAGCCGGGTTTACACCGTAGAGGGTAATTCCGGCGACGCCTGCAAAATCAAGAGTTATTCCCTGACCTACGAGTGCATCAAGGGCTACGGCTTGATGAACTGGTGACAAATTTTTATGAAGAATAGGAGTGATTTGACTATGGCTAAAAACAAAATCGAGCGCATCGACCAGGAGATCGCCAAAACCCGCGAGAAGATCGCGGAACAGCAGGAAAAGCTGAAAGACCTGGAAGCGCAGAAAACCGAGGCGGAGAACCTGGAGATCGTCCAGATGGTCCGCGCCCTGCGTATGACCCCGGCCCAGCTGTCCGCCATGCTGTCTGGCGGCATGGTGCCCGGCCGGGCGGTGGGTTCTGCCAATCCCGAACAGGAGGAAATGACCCATGAAGAATAAAAAGATTTTCAGAACCTTTGCCGCCCTTTGCACCTGCCTGATGCTGATGGGCGGCTTCTCTGTGACCGCCTTTGCCCAGGGCACTGACCCTGCGCCCACGGCCACACCGGCGGCGGACGCCACCAACGACAGCAACGTGGTGGTGGAGGAAACCGAGGACAGCCCCGCCCTGACCCCGGAGGGCAACGCCGCCCTGGTGGATGACTTTGGCGGCAACAAGCAGCTCATCACCGTCACCACCAAGGCGGGTAACTATTTTTACATCCTCATTGACCGCGCCAACGAGGACAAGGAGACCGCCGTCCACTTCTTGAACCAGGTGGACGAGGCCGACCTGGAGGCGCTGATGGAGGACGGCGAGACGGCGGAGGAAACGCCCGCCGTCTGCAACTGCACGGAAAAGTGCGCCGCCGGTGCGGTGAATACGGCCTGCCCGGTGTGCGCCGTGAATATGGCAGAGTGTACGGGCCAGGAGCCGGAACCCACCCCTGACCCGGAAACAGAGCCGGAGCCGGAACAGGAACCGGCAGGGCTGAACCCGGCGATGCTGCTGGTGGTGCTGGCTGTGCTGGGCGGCATCGGTGCGCTGGTCTACTTCAAATTCATCAAGCAGAAGCCCAAGACCAAGGGCAGCGACAACCTGGATGATTACGACTACGGCGAGGACGATACCGAACAGGAGGACGAGGACCCTTGGGAGACCGAGGAATCTGACGAGCCGGAGGACGCCGGCGGGGGCGGCGATGAGGAAAGCGAGAACCCGGCCAAATGACCCGGTTCACCGACAGCCCTTATGAACCCATGATGACGCGCAGGCCGGAGGGCGGGAAGGCAGCTTCCCGTCCTC
The DNA here is from genome assembly GCF_040096055.1 of Pseudoflavonifractor intestinihominis. Classification (NCBI taxonomy): domain Bacteria; kingdom Bacillati; phylum Bacillota; class Clostridia; order Eubacteriales; family Oscillospiraceae; genus Pseudoflavonifractor; species Pseudoflavonifractor intestinihominis. The sequence goes on along the minus strand of NZ_JBBMFK010000022.1, from coordinate 60,780 downwards.
CCTCTTTATCTCCCGGCCCCCCCTGCTATGGCTGCGGAACCTACCGCCCCGGCCAGCCCTGCGTGGGCTTCTGCCACAAAGAACTGACTGCGTGGCTGCGCGAAAGGAGAAAAGCAAAATGAATTATTTTATCCAATTTCTCATTGTGTTCGACCTGATCTGCTTCGGCGTCTACTTTGGCGGCGACATCGTTTGCACGGCGCTCGCCAAGGTGCGCAAAAAGACAGACGAAGAAGAATTTGAAATCTACAAAGTGGAGGACGATACAGACACCTCCAAACCGGCGCTGTCCATCGACGCCATCCGCCACTTGTTCCGCGGCGAGGTCCACGATTTTGTCTGCAACAAACTTCTGCCCAGCGGGCAGGAAACCCTTTCCGCTCTGACCGAGCCGGAGCAGACAGCGGCCCGGTTCCTGTTCTGCGCCTTGATCGGCTATCTCAAAGAGGAAGCCCCGAAGGATGAGCAGAGCTTCCCGATGGTGATGGAGATGCTGAACTATGCCGAGGGCGCGAAAGAGGACGGCGACAAGGACGTGATCGACATTCTGATGGAGGAAACCGCCGCCCGGACACATCTGCGCGAGGAATATTTCAGCGATTACCGCCGTTACCAGCTCATGCAGGTGGATAAGACGCGGGTGCTGCTGGCCTGCCGTGTCATCATCAACGACCTGCTGGGAAAGCTGTACCGCTATGATTACAACGTCGGTTATGACTGCCTTCTGGACGATGGCAACAGCGTTTCCAGAAAACTGAAAAAATCCAACGAAGAAATGGAGGTAGAGGAAGATGCGATTGGTGATCGCTGAGAAGCCCTCTGTGGCAAAATCCCTGGCCGCCGTGCTGGGCGCTGCTACCCGCAAAGACGGCTACCTGGAGGGCGGCGGCTGGCTGGTGAGCTGGTGCCTGGGGCACCTGGCCGGGCTGGCGGACGCCGCCACCTACAACCCCGACTACGCCAAGTGGCGCTATGATGACCTGCCCATTTTGCCGGAGTCCTGGCGCTTCACCATCGCCAAAGACAAGCGGGATCAGTTCGATGTGCTGCGCACCCTGCTGCGGCGGGAGGACGTGACCGAGGTAGTCAACGCCTGCGACGCCGGGCGCGAGGGCGAGCTGATTTTCCGCACGGTCTACTGCCTGGCGGGCTGCCAGAAGCCCATGAAACGGCTGTGGATTTCCAGCATGGAGGATTCCGCCATCCGGGAGGGCTTTGCCAACCTGCGCCCCGGCGCGGACTATGACGGGCTGCACCAGGCGGCCCTCTGCCGGGCCAAGGCCGACTGGCTGGTGGGTATCAACGCCACCCGACTGTTCTCGGTGCTGTACCACCGCACCCTCAATATCGGGCGGGTCATGTCCCCGACGCTGGCCCTCATCGTCCAGCGGGAGGCAGAGATCGACGCCTTCAAGCCGGTGCCGTTCTATTCTGTGGCTCTGGACCTGCCCGGTTTTACCGCTGCCAGCGCCCGCATGGACAAAAAAGCCGATGCCGAACAGCTGAAAACTGCCTGCCAGGGCGGTACGGTGACGGTCAAGCAGGTGGAGCGCAGGGACAAATCCGAGAAGCCGCCCGCCCTCTATGACCTCACCACTCTCCAGCGGGACGCCAACCGCCTGCTGGGGTTCACGGCGCAGCAGACACTGGACTACCTGCAAAACCTCTATGAAAAGAAGCTCTGCACCTATCCCCGGACGGACAGCCGCTACCTGACCTCCGACATGGCCGAGGGCCTGCCGGTGCTGGTGAATTTGGTCGCCAACGCCATGCCGTTTCGCAAAGGCATCGCCATTTCCTGCGATGCGGCGGCGGTCATCCACGACAAGAAAGTGACCGACCACCATGCGGTGATCCCCACCCGGAACATCCGCGAGGCGGATCTGTCCGCTCTGCCGGTGGGTGAACGGGCCATTCTGGAGCTGGTGGCGCTGCGGCTGCTGTGCGCGGTGGCCCCGCCCTATAACTTTGCAGAAACCGCCGTTGTTGTGGACTGCGCTGGTGCGGAGTTTACCGCCAAAGGCCGCACGGTGAAGCAGCCCGGCTGGCGGGCGCTGGACGCCGCCTACCGGGCCAGCATGAAAAATGTGGAACCGGACGGCAATTCCGAGGACAAGGCCCTGCCGGAACTAACCGAGGGCCAGGCGCTGCCGGTTGCCGGTGCCGCCGTCAAGGAGGGCAAGACCACCCCGCCCAAGCACTTCACTGAGGATACCTTACTCTCTGCGATGGAGACTGCCGGAAAAGACGATATGCCGGAGGACGCCGAGCGCAAGGGGCTGGGCACCCCCGCCACCCGCGCCGGAATTTTAGAGAAATTGGTGTCCACCGGCTTCCTGGAACGCAAAAAGAGCAAGAAAACCGTGCAGCTTTTGCCGTCCCACGATGCCATTTCCCTGATTACCGTCCTGCCGGAGCAACTGCAATCCCCGCTGCTGACCGCTGAGTGGGAGTACCGGCTGGGCGAGATCGAGCGCGGCGAGCTGGCCCCGGAGGACTTCATGGCTGAGATCACCGCCATGCTGAAGGAGCTGGTGGGAACTTATCAGGTCATCAAGGGCAGCGAGTACCTGTTTGCCCCGCCCCGCGAGGTGGTGGGCAAATGCCCCCGCTGCGGCGGTGAAATTGCAGAAATGCAAAAAGGCTTCTTCTGTCAGGACCAATCTTGCAAATTTGCGATCTGGAAGAACAACAACTGGTGGGCAGCGAAGCGCAAACAACCCACCAAGGCCATTGTGGCGGCGCTGCTGAAAGATGGCCGCGCCCATGTGACCGGGCTGTACTCCGAGAAAAGCGGCAAGACCTACGACGCCACCGTGGTGCTGGAAGATACCGGCCAGTACGTCAACTTCAAGCTGGAATTTGACCGGCAGAAAGGCGGCGGCAAATGAAACTGAGTTTGTATGAACAGGAAACGATTATCCTCTACAACCAGGCCGAGGCCACCGCCGAGGTCTATTCCCACGACCCGCGCCTGCTGGAAAAGCTGCGGCGGCTGGCGGAAAAATACCCGGACCAGATCGTGAAAAAGGACCGTCAGACCTTTACGGTGCCCAAACGCTGCGTATCGGTGCGGGAGCCGTACAGCGCCGAGCGCCGCAAGGCCGCCAGCGAACGGGCCAAGGCCGCCGGGTACAAACCACCCGTCACGAAAGCGGGCGGCAAGTAAGCATGGGCGAGAGCGTCTTTGAAGTCGTAAAACAGTCCGTCACCGCCAGAGAGGCGGCGGAGCTTTACGGCATCGCAGTGGGGCGCGGCGGTATGGCCTGCTGCCCCTTCCACGATGACCGCCACCCCAGCATGAAGGTGGACACCCGTTTCCACTGTTTTGGCTGCGGCGCAGACGGCGATGTGATCGACTTCACCGCCCGGCTCTATGACCTGTCCCCCAAGGGGGCCGCTGAAAAGCTGGCCCAGGATTTTGGCCTTTCTTATGACAGCAAGGCCCCGATCCGGCGAAGTTATGTCCGGCAGAAAACCGAGGCGCAGGTGCGGAAAGAAAAACGAGAACACGGCTGGCGCGTCCTGACGGACTACTATCACTTGCTCCGAAAATGGGAGGCCGACTATTCCCCCAAGACGGCGGACGAGGACCCGCACCCGCGCTTTTTGGAGGCCGTCCAAAAAAAAGACTACATGGGCTATCTGCTGGACACCTTTCTCGACAGCAGCACCGAGGAACAGGACCAGTGGATCGCAGAACACACCGCTGAAATTTCGGCCATAGAAGGGAGAGTGAACATCATGGCTGACAAACCCACCAACCGGGAACGGTTGCAGCAAATCACGGCGGGCATTGAACAGGGCATCAAGGAGCTGTTCGAGAGCGAAAAGTATATGCGCTACCTGTCTGTGATGTCCCGGTTCCACCGCTATTCCGTCAACAACACCATGCTCATCTATATGCAGAAGCCGGACGCCACGCTGGTAGCCGGATATAACAAGTGGAAAAATCAGTTTGAGCGCCATGTGAAAAAGGGTGAGCATGGTATTACCATCATCGCGCCAACGCCGTTCAAGAAAAAGATCGAGGAACAGAAGTTGGACCCGGACACCAAAGCCCCCATCCTGGATGCAGAGGGCAAGGCGGTCATGGAGGAACGGGAAGTTGAGATCCCCATGTTCCGCCCGGTGAAGGTGTTTGATGTGAGCCAGACGGACGGCAAGCCCCTGCCGGAGCTGGCGTCCTCCCTGTCCGGGAATGTCCAGAACTACGAGGCTTTCATGGAGGCCCTGCGCCGGTCCGCGCCGGTGCCGCTCTCCGTGGAGCCGATGGCCGCCAACATGGACGGGTATTTCTCGCCGGACCAGCAGCGCATCGCCATCCGGGCAGGCATGAGCGAGGTGCAGACCGTTTCCGCCGCCGTCCATGAGATCGCCCACAGCAAGCTGCACAACTACGCCAAGGCCCAGGAGGAAGCGGCCAGGGCCGGTGATAAGGAGCCGCCCAAGAAGAAAGACCGCAACACCGAGGAGGTGGAGGCCGAGAGCATTTCCTATGCCGTCTGCCAGTATTACGGTATCCAGACCGGCGAGAACAGCTTCGGCTACATCGCCAACTGGAGCCAGGGTAAGGAGCTACCGGAGCTGCGGGCCAGTCTGGAGACCATCAACAAGGCGGCCGGGGAACTGATCGCGGACATTGACCGGCACTATAAGGTTATCTGCAAGGAGCGCGGTATTGACCTGGCCGCCCAGTCGGAACAGACAGTGCCGCAGCAGGAAGCCGCATCGGAGGCGGAGGTCCCCATGCAGGCTCCCGCCCGCCATGCTTACAAGCTCCACAGCAATTTTGAGCGTACCTCACCGGCAGACAGTACCTATATCCAGGAATATACCGTTGCGGATGATTTATCCCTTATCCCCGGAGAGGTACTTTATGCGGGAACCTATGACGAGTGTGTAAAACTGCACAACGCCCTTCAAGATGGCAGTATGACGGCTGAGCAGGTCAAGGCCCAGGCGCAGGCGGAAAAGCTCTATGAGTTGGACGGACGGCTGTACCTCCACGTCCAGCCCTGTGACGGCGGTTATGACTACACTATCTACGACAAGGGCACAATGCGGGCATTGGACGGCGGCCAGCTGGACGCCCCGGAGCTGCCCCTGTCCACCGCCGCGCTGAAAATCTGCGAGATGCACGACATGGGCGGCCAATCCATTCAGTATGCGCCGCTGTCCATGATCGAAACTTTGCAGGAGGCGGCTGTCCAGCAGATGCAGGCAGCGGCCCAGGCCGCCGCCCCGGAAACTACCATGCTGCCGGACGCCCCGGAGCAGCACCTGGACGAGTACCCCATGCCGGACCCCACGCTGACCCAGGACGATTTGGAAAAGAGCGGCTATCTGGACGGGGACCTTCTGCCCCTCTCCAAAGAGCGGGCCTATGAGCTGATGGAGCGCGACCTGACCGTTTATATCGTCCAGCAGGGTGAGAATCCGGCGATGGCTTTTGATACCACCGACCTGGACGCCTACGACGGGATCTTCGCCGTCACCCGCGAGGAATGGGAGGAAAGCCCGGCTTTCGATGCTCAGGTCAAGGAGCGCATGGACCACCAGCAGGAACGGGAGCAGGCGTTCCTCGATCACAAGGGCGACTGCTTCGCTATTTATCAGGTGAAGCACACCGACGAGTTGCGGGACATCCGCTATGAGGGGCTGGAATGGCTCAAGTCCATCGGGCAGACGGCGCAGCGGGACAACTACGATCTAGTCTACACCGCGCCGCTGCTGCCCTCCGATTTGAAGGGCGATACTGCCGAACAGCTTTTTTACCGCTTCAACAATGAACACCCCGCCGACTACCGTCACCCGTCCATGAGCGTCAGCGACATCGTTGCCATCAAGCGGGACGGCAAGGTATCCTGTCACTACTGCGACAGCTTCGGCTTTGCCGAGGTTCCCGGCTTCCTGCCGGACAACCCGCTGAAAAATGCGGAAATGGCCGTGGAGGATGACTACGGCATGATCGACGGCATTCTCAACAACGGCCAGCGGCAGCCGCCCCAACGGGAGTTGCCGGAAAAACGGAAGTCCGTTGTGGAGCAGCTGAAAAGCCAGCCCAAACCCGAACATAAAAAGACAGCGCCCAAAAAGAGCGCGGAAAGGGAGATCTGATATGAACGCTTTGACTTTTGAGGAAACCAACCTGCTGTGCATCTACAACCCCGGCACCCGCCAGGGGGCCATCGAGGCCCTGACCGAGATGCGCGGCCACTTGCAGGCGGACGAGGACGAGCTGCTGGCCCTGACCGACAGTACCCTCGCCAAGCTGCGCGCCATGACCGACGCCGAGTTTGACGAGCTGGAGCTGTACCCGGATTTTGATGAATAACACACTGTTTTGACCCGCAGGGCGGCCACCGTGCCGCCCTGCTTTTATATAAGACCAGGAAGGAGGACAGAATCCCATGCCAACCAAAGCAGAACAATACGCGCAGATGGCCGACCAGGTGGCGCGGCAGCTCACCGGCAGCTGGCAGGAGTGGGCGGGCTTTCTCACCACCGCCGCCCGCCTCTACAAATATCCGTTCCATGAACAGCTGATGATCTACGCCCAGCGCCCGGACGCTACCGCCTGCGCCGAGTACGACCTGTGGAACAACCGCATGGGCCGGTATGTGCGGCGCGGGTCCAAGGGCATCGCCCTGGTGGATGATTCCGGGGACCGGCCCCGACTGCGGTATGTATTCGACATTTCCGACACCGGCACCCGTGAACACTCCCGCACCCCCTGGCTGTGGACGATGAACGAGGAACACACCGCGCCGGTCATGGCGATGCTGGAACGCAACTATGATGTGAGCGGCGGCGACCTGGCCCAGCAGCTGGCCGATGTGGCCGCCAAGCTGGCGGAGGAATACTGGGCCGACCACCGGCGGGATATTCTCCCTATCGTTGACGGTTCCTTTTTGGAAGAGTACGATGAGTACAACATCGAAGTCCAGTTCAAATCCACCGCCGCTGTCAGCATCACCTATGCCCTGATGTCCCGCTGTGGGCTGGAGCCGGAGCAGTATTTCAGCCATGAGGATTTCATGGCGATCTTCGACTTCAACACCCCCGCCACCGTGGGGGCGCTGGGCACGGCGGTCAGCCAGATAAACCAGCAGGTACTGCGGCAGATCGGCGTCACCATCCAGAACTATGAGCGCGCCAAGGGCGCGGAAAGGAGTGCCACACATGGAAAACAACCTGACTTACACGAGGAACGGCGATTACCTGATCCCCGACCTGAAGCTGTCCGAACAGCCGGAGAAGCCCCTGGGCAAGTACGGCAGGATGCGCAAAGCGTACCTGAAGGAACACCGGCCCATCCTCTACAACCAGCTGCTGATGAGCGAGAAGCTGTACCCGCACCTTCGGGAGATCGACGAGACCGCGAACAGCCGTCTGGAGCAGATGATGCCCCGGCTGGCGGAGGCAGCGGGCGCGACGGAGCAGCTGAAAGCCAGCGACCCCATGCAGTGGGTGGGCCTGATGAACACCTGCAAGGCCCAGGCGGAGGAGATCCTGCTGGCGGAACTTATCAACAGCTGACCTTAAACCTGTTCCTCTCCGAAGCGGAACAAATCCATAAAATCGACGAAGCAGAGAGTGTGAAAACGCCCTCTGCTTTTTCTATGCCCAAACCCGCTGCGCAGGCGGAACCTGTGCGCCGGGCGCTGACCCAGGCGGAGATCGACGCCGCCATCCAGGAATGGAACGGCAATATTGAAAGTAAGCACGCGGTTGTCCGCTACATGAAGGACCATGCCCGTGAAAAGGATACCGCCGCCTGGCTGCGGCAGGAGTACGGCGATGATCTCCCGGCCCTGCCTGTGACGGTGGACGGCGCGGCGGGCGACGTGCCCTGGCCCAAGGTGCAGCGCCGGATCGTCCAGCTCATCAAGGAAGATCGGTTCTACACCGAGGCGGAGCAGGACCGATTTGACAACATCGACTCCATCGCCATCCGGGAGGCCCTGGCCGAGCGCGGCATCGTGAACGGCCAGGTGGTGGACCCGGAAAAGCTGGACAGTGATCCATTCATCCGGCAGGTCATGCGGGATGTGGAGGCCGTCGCAACCGAGGAACAGGCCGAGGCAGCGGCAAAGCCGCCTGTGCCGGACTTATCCGGCCAGCCCGTCACCCGCGAGGGCGACACCCTCACCATTGGCAGCGGCGAACCCACCCATGAGATCGACATCACGGTGTCGGACGAGGAATATGCCGCCATCCGGGGCACCATCCCGGAGCGCACCGCCTACGATCCGTCCGCCCCGGTTTACAATGTGGGCAATACCGTCTATCTGGATGACCGCGCCCATCAAATTACCGAACTGCGGGAGGATACGGTGCAGCTGCTGCCCACCGGCATGAGCTATCCCATCTACCGGGTCGAGAGCCGGGAGCGGTTCGAGCAGCTTTTGCGGGCAGACAACCGCAACGACTTCTACACCGAGTTCCTGCCCGTCAACCCTGACACGGCGGACCAGGACCTGCGGGACGTGCTGGCCCACGGCCTGATCGGCGCGCCGAACAAGGCGGAGCTTTCCGAACTGCTGCGCACCGGCAAGAGCAACCGGGAGGTCGCCCTGTGGCTGAGCCGGGCCTATCCTGACATCATCGAGACGATGGAGCTGGAGACCGGCGATACCGCCGACTACCGAACCATACCCGAAGGCATCGAGCTGGAAGTGCTGGACGCGGACGAGAAGCGACTGGCCATGCTGTTCTTCCGCTGGGATGAGGTTGCACCGCTGCTGCGCGGGCTATATGCCCGCCAGCTGGACGGCTTTGTGCAGGAGCAGGATGAACCGTATATGGAAGCCCCTGCCGCCGTGGAAGAACCTGCCGAAACCGCCAAGCCCATTGAAGAAGCTGCTGAGGCACCGGCGTTCCACTCCGAGACGGTGGCCGTCTACCCCGGCGACAAAAACGGACTTCCCTATGACGTGGTGGTGGAACGGCTGCACGTTGACCGGCCGGAACCCACGCCGCCCGAACCGACGCCGGACACGGAGCCGGAGGAAAAGCCGGACCACCCGGTTTCTATCCCGGTCAACGGCGAGTGGCAGACTTTCCCCAACCAGAGGGCAGCCGAACAGGCGGCCTATCAGGAGTACCGGGACAACCTGCGCCGCAACGCCGAAAACTTCCGCATCACCGACGATCATCTGGGCGAGGGCGGCCCCAAGGCCAAGTACCAGGCCAATGTGGCGGCGATCAAGCTGCTGAAATACCTGGAGGAAACCACCGGGCAGGCTACGCCGGCACAGCAGGAAGTGCTGTCCCGCTATGTGGGCTGGGGCGGCGTGGCGGATGCCTTTGACCCGGACAAACCCGCGTGGGCCGCCGAGTATGCGGAGCTGAAGGAGCTGCTGACCCCGGAGGAATACGAAGCGGCCAGGGCCTCCACCCTCAATGCCCACTACACCAGCCCCACCGTTATCCGCGCCGTTTATGAGGCTGTGGAGCAGATGGGCTTCCGTACCGGCAACATTTTGGAGCCGTCGATGGGCGTGGGCAACTTCTTCGGGATGCTGCCGGAGAGCATGGCCGGGAGCCGTCTGTACGGCGTGGAACTGGATTCCATCAGCGGCCGGATTGCCAAACAGCTTTATCCCAAAGCCGACATCACCGTAGCGGGCTTCGAGACCACTGACCGGCGGGACTTCTATGACCTTGCCATCGGCAACGTCCCTTTCGGCCAGTATCAGGTGAACGACAAAGCCTACAACAAGCTGGGCTTCAACATTCACAACTACTTCTTTGCCAAGGCGCTGGACCAAGTGCGGCCGGGCGGCGTGGTGGCTTTCGTCACCAGCCGCTATACAATGGACGCCAAGGATTCCACCGTGCGCCGGTATTTAGCCCAGCGGGCCGAGCTACTGGGGGCGATCCGCCTGCCCAACAATGCCTTTCGCGCCAACGCCGGGACCGATGTGGTGTCCGACATCCTGTTTCTGCAAAAGCGGGACCGTCCGCTGGACATCGCCCCGGACTGGACCCAAACCGGCCGGACCGAGGAAGGCTTCACGGTCAACCAATATTTTCTGGATCACCCGGAGATGGTGCTGGGCCGCCCTACCGCCGAAAGCACCCAATACGGCAAACAGGACTACACCGTGGTTCCCATCGAGGGGCTGGACCTGGCCGACCAGCTGCACGATGCCGTGAAGTATATTCGCGGCACCTATCAGGAGGCCGCGCTGCCGGAGCTGGGCGAGGGCGAGGACATCGACGAATCCCTCCCGGCTGACCCCAATGTGAAAAATTACTCCTACACGGTGGTGGACGGCGCGGTGTACTTCCGGGAAAACAGCCGCATGGTGCGCCCTGACCTGAACGCCACCGCCGAGGCCCGCGTCAAAGGGCTGGTGGGGCTGCGGGATTGTGTGCAACGGCTCATCGACCTGGAGATGGACGCCGCCGCGCCAGATGCCGACATCCGGGCGCAGATGGCCGAACTGAACCGCCGCTATGACGATTTCTCTGCCAAGTACGGTCTTATCAATGACCGGGCGAATCGGCTGGCCTTTGCCGATGACAGCAGCTATTACCTGCTCTGCGCGCTGGAAGTACTGGACGAGGATGGCCGGTTGGAGCGCAAGGCAGATATGTTCACCAAGCGCACGATTAAGCCCCATGAGGCCGTCACCACCGTGGACACGGCCTCCGAGGCCCTGGCAGTCTCCATTTCTGAAAAAGCCTGCGTGGACATGGCCTACATGGAACAGCTCACCGGCAAAACCGGCGAGGAACTGGCCGCCGAACTGCGGGGCGTGATTTTCCGCCTGCCCGGCCCGGTGTCGGAGGGCGAGCGGCCCCAATACGTCACGGCGGACGAGTACCTGTCCGGCAACGTGCGCCGGAAGCTGCGCCAGGCCCAGCGGGCGGCGGAGCAGGACTCGGCCTTTGCGGTCAACGTGGAGGCCCTGACTGCCGCCCAGCCCAAAGACCTGGACGCTTCCGAGATCGAGGTGCGGCTGGGGGCAACGTGGATCGACAAGGAGTATATCCAGCAATTTATGTACGAGACCTTCGACACGCCTTTTTACCTCCAGCGCAGCATTGAAGTCCACTACACCCCCTTTACGGCGGAGTGGCAGATCTCCGGCAAAAATGTCGTGGGGCAAAACAACGTGGCCGCCTACTCGACCTATGGGACCGGCCGCGCCAACGCCTATAAAATCCTCGAAGATTCCCTCAATCTGCGGGACGTGCGTATCTACGACACCGTGGAGGACGCGGACGGCAAGGAGCGCCGGGTGCTGAACGCCAAGGAAACCACCCTGGCCGCGCAAAAGCAGCAGGCCATCCGGGATGCTTTCCGCGACTGGATTTGGCGCGACCCGGAGCGGCGGCAGGCGCTGGTGCGCCAGTACAATGAGGAAATGAACGCCACTCGCCCCCGCGAATATGACGGCAGCCATATCGTCTTTGGCGGTATAAACCCGGCCATCACCCTGCGGGAACACCAGAAAAACGCCATCGCCCATGTGCTGTACGGCGGTAACACGCTGTTGGCCCATGAGGTGGGCGCGGGTAAGACCTTTGAAATGGTGGGGGCTGCGATGGAGGCCAAGCGCCTGGGCCTGTGCCAAAAATCCCTCTTTGTGGTGCCCAACCACCTGACCGAGCAGTGGGCTTCGGAGTTCCTGCGTCTGTACCCGTCCGCCAACATTCTTGTTACAACCAAAAAGGACTTCGAGAAGCACAACCGCAAGAAGTTCTGCGCCCGCATCGCCACCGGCGACTACGACGCCATTATCATGGGTCACTCCCAGTTCGAGAAAATCCCCATCAGCAAGGAACGCCAGGAGCGGCTGCTGCATGAGCAGATTTGGGAAATCACCGAGGGTATCGCCGAGGTAGAGGCCAGCGGCGGGGAACGGTTCACCGTCAAGCAGCTGGAACGCACGAAAAAGTCTTTGGAGGCGCGGTTGGAAAAGCTGCAAGCCGAGGGCCGCAAGGACGATGTGGTGACCTTTGAACAGCTGGGCGTAGACCGGCTGTTCGTGGACGAGGCCCACAACTACAAAAACCTGTTCTTATATACGAAGATGCGCAACGTGGCGGGCCTCTCTACGACGGACGCGCAGAAATCCTCGGATATGTTCGCCAAGTGCCGCTACATGGACGAAATCACCGGTAGCCGGGGCGTCATCTTTGCCACCGGCACGCCTGTCAGCAACTCCATGACCGAGCTTTACACCATGCAGCGGTATCTCCAGTATGACCGCCTGCAAGAGCTGGGCATGGCCCACTTTGACTGCTGGGCGTCCCGGTTTGGCGAGACCGTGACGGCGCTGGAGCTGGCCCCGGAGGGCACCGGCTACCGGGCGCGGACCCGCTTCTCCAAGTTTTTCAACCTGCCGGAGCTGATGAACTTGTTCAAAGAAATCGCGGACATCAAAACCGCCGACCAGCTGCACCTGCCCACGCCCCAGGTGGAGTACCACAACATCGTGGCTCAGCCCACCGAGCAGCAGCAGGAAATGGTGAAGGCGCTTTCGGAACGCGCTTCCCTGGTACACAGCGGTACGGTGGACCCGTCCCAGGACAATATGCTCAAGATCACCAGCGACGGGCGCAAGCTGGGGCTGGACCAGCGGATCATCAACCAGCTGCTGCCGGATGAGCCGGGCACCAAGGTCAATCAGTGCGTGAACAACATCATGCAGATCTGGCGGGATGGCGAGGCTGACAAGCTGACCCAGCTGGTGTTCTGCGACATTTCCACGCCCCAAGCCCGGCCCGCCAAAAAGGTGGCCAAGGCGCTGGACAACCCGACCCTCCACGCTTTGGAGGACGCGGTGCCGCTGGATGAGCCGGAACCGGCCTTTACCGTGTATGAGGACATCCGGCAGAAGCTCATCGCCCAGGGCGTACCCGCCGAGCAGATTGCCTTTATCCATGAGGCCAACACCGAGGTGCGCAAAAAGGAGCTGTTCTCCAAGGTCCGCACCGGCCAGGTGCGCGTCCTGCTGGGCAGCACGGCCAAAATGGGCGCGGGCACCAACGTGCAGGACCGCCTGGTGGCGCTGCATGACCTGGACTGCCCGTGGCGGCCCGGCGACCTGGCCCAGCGAAAGGGACGCATCGAGCGCCAGGGCAACCAGAACGAAACCGTCCATGTGTACCGCTATGTCACCGAGGGGACTTTCGACGCCTACCTCTGGCAGACGGTGGAAAACAAACAGAAATTCATCAGCCAGATCATGACCTCCAAATCGCCGGTGCGAAGCTGCGACGATGTGGACGAAACGGCGCTGTCCTTTGCCGAGATCAAGGCGCTGTGCGCCGGGGACCCGCGCATCAAGGAACGCATGGACCTGGATGTGGACGTGGCGCGGTTAAAGCTGATGAAGGCCGACCACCAGAGCAAGCAGTACCGCCTGGAGGACCAGCTGCTCAAAACCTTCCCGGAGGAGATCGAGAAAAACAAGGGCTTTATCGCCGGGCTGGAAGCGGATATGGCGACCCTGGCCGCTCATCCTCACCCGGAGGACGGCTTTGCCGGGATGGAAGTCCGTGGCGACACCCTCACCGACAAGGAGAACGCCGGTGCGGCGCTGCTGGACGCCTGCAAGGAGGTCAAAGGGGCCGACCCGGTGCCGGTGGGCAGTTACCGGGGCTTCACTATGTCGGTGTCGTTTGACGCTTTCCGGCAGGAGTATATGCTCCTGCTGAAAGGCCAGATGACCCACCGGGCGACGCTGGGCACAGACCCCCGTGGAAATCTAACCCGTATCGACAATGCGCTCAGTCAGATGCCCCAGCGGCTGGAAGCGGTGAAGAACCAGCTGGACAACCTCTACCAGCAGCAGGCCGCCGCCAAGGCAGAGGTGGGTAAGCCCTTCCCACAGGAGCAGGAGCTGCGGGACAAATCCGCCCGGCTGGCCGAGCTGGATGTACTGCTGAACATGGACGGCCGGGGCCGCCCTGCGCCGGAGGCGGTGCTTGCCAAGAGCAGCCGCCCCTCGGTGCTGGAGGGTCTGAAACGCCCGGTGCCGCCGCGCTGCCCCGAAAAGAAACCCAAACACCACGAACAGGAGGTGCGATAACATGAATACCGACAAAAACACGGCCCTCTATGAGAAGATGGCCGCCGAACAGGACAAGTTCCGGGACTGGCTGAAAAGCCAGCCCCCGGAGGAAATTCTAAAGCATACCTATGAGTACACGGTCCGGGAGGACATCCTGATGGCGATGGAGGAGCTGGATCTGCCCCAAAGCCGGGCCGCCGCGCTGCTGGCGTCGTCGTCCCCGCTGGCCGATGTCTACAAGGAGTTTTCTGACCGGGAGACTTCCTACATGGATGTGGTGCGGGACAGCATCGAGCAGCGGGCCGATGCGGCGCTGGACGCCCAGCGGGAACTGCCGCTCTACCGCCACGACGCCGCCTATGCCCGCGAACAGGGCGACCTGGATTTGTACCGGGCGTCCCGCCGCGCCAACATCGCCTGCAAGGAGGCCATCGAGGCGTCCATTTCGGAACATTACCGGGACAACCGGCTGGACAGAGACGCGGTGCCCCAGGTGATCGAGCAGTTCGGCTACACCCGCACCCTCTATGTGCTGGCAAACACCGTGCAGCAGATGGAATGGGATGGACGGTTCAGCCCGGCCAACAAAGCGTGGGCCAAAACGGTGGACATCCCGCCCAACCCGGACGGCTTCGGCGGAGACCGCAACCTGGACTTTGTGGTGGATGGTCACCCCGGCCTGGTTGATCTGTTCTTGAGCCAGGCGCGGCAGGATTATCTGCGGCTCCAGCCGCTGACACCAGAGGAGATTCACGTCGAGGCCGCCCGGCTGTTGCAGGAGCTTCGTGCGCCGGATACGCCCAACAGCCCCCACGGCACCCACTACATGGCCCGCGTTTCGCCGGACTTTCTGGCCCGCGCAGGCACCCAGGCTCATGACCGGCTGATGGCGCTGCTGCCGTTCCGCAGTCTGGCGATCACCGGCATGAAGGACCTGCCCGGCATCTATGTCACCATCCTGGCCAGCGAGGACCGTTCCAAAGAGCTGCGCCAGCGCCGCCCTTCGGTCCGCCGCCAACTGAAGCAGGAGCCGCGTTCCGCTGAAAAGAAAGCGCCCGTTCGTAAGGAAAAGGAGCCGGAGCGGTGAGCGCCCCCAAGCGCAAACGGAAGGTGCAGCTGAACTTCCGGGTCTCGCCGGAGGAATTGGCGTTAATCGAGCAGAAGATGGTCCAGCTGGGGACAAAGAACCGGGAAGCCTATCTGCGCAAGATGGCCCTGGACGGCTATGTGGTGCGCCTGGAACTGCCGGAGCTGAAGGAGTTGGTGTCCCTGATGCGCTATTCCAGCAATAACTTGAACCAGCTGACCCGCCGTGTGCATGAGACCGGGCGCATTTACGACGCCGACCTGGAGGATATATCCCGGCGGCAGGAGGCTTTGTGGGATGGGGTGCATCAGGTATTGACCCAGCTGGCAAAGCTGTCGTGATAGGGGCATACGCCCCGGCTTTGAGGGAGGTCCGGCGTGTGCGTGCGGCTGCGCCAGGCCTCCCTTTTTTTTCTTTGCCCGTATCGTTGCACTTTTGCGGGCCGCAGGCGATAATGGAGTCAGAAACGGAGGTGAAGGCTGATGTTGACATTTGAAAATATCTTGGAGTTGTTTCAAGAGTATCTGCTGTGTGACCCGGAGGAAGAAGTCCTCTCATGCAAACGCGGCTATGTCCGATTGACCTGGAACAAGGATTCCCGCTACTGCGTGGATGGCATCCTCTGCCGGACCCCGGAGGAACTGTTTGACCTGCTGCTCACGGATTACCAGGACTATGAATTGCTCCGCCGGACGAAAGGCCGCCGGGAGGTTACAGAAGCCGACGAAAAAGCCGTGGAGAAGCTGTGCCAGCCCTACCTGGACTGGCGGAAGGAGGCGCTGAAATGAGAGCGGTGCTGTTTATTTTGAAATTGGGGCTGAAAATCCTTGCCGTGCCGGTGGTGCTGGCGCTGATGCTGTTCACCTGGGTATGCTTTGGACTGCTGTATGTGTCCAGCTTCATCTTCGGCCTGGCCTCCACGGTGGTGGCGCTGCTGGGGATCGCGGTGCTGGTAACCTACTCGCCGCAAAACGGCGTGATCCTGTTGGTGATCGCTTTCCTGGTCAGCCCGGTGGGCCTTCCGATGGCTGCCGCCTGGCTGGTGAGCAAGGTGCAGGACCTGCGGTTTGCGATCCAGGATGCGGTGTACGGCTGAATAGGAAATGAAGAATTGCCGGGAGTGAAGTCCCGGCAATTTTTAACTTTACTTTCGTGCTAATTTCGCGTATAATATTAGCATGAAAGGAAGGTGAAGAACATGAGCCAATTTCAACAGTTAGACCAGCTGATGGAACGCCAGGACGGGATGCTGCGCACCGGGCAGGCCCTCGCGGCCGGGATCTCAAAACCTGTTTTTTATCAATTCGTGCAGTCTCGTGGACTGGAACAGGCGGCGCATGGGATTTATCTTTCCAAAGACGCCTGGGTGGACGCCATGTATCTGCTGCATCTTCGCTGTCCGCAGGCAGTTTTTTCCCATGAAACGGCGCTGTTTTTCCACGACCTGACCGACCGGGAGCCGCTGGCCTATTCCATTACGGTCAAGACGGGCTACAACCCCACCCGGCTTAAAAGTGAGGGCGTTCAGGTCTTTACCATCAAGGCGGAGCTGTATGAGGTCGGCCTGTCAACCGCACAGACCCCCTTCGGCCACGATGTGCTGGTCTATGATATGGAACGGACGATCTGCGATGTGCTGCGCAGCCGGAGCCACATCGAGATGCAGACATTCCAGGACGCTTTGAAAGCGTATGCCCGCCGGAAAGACAAGGACCTGCGGACGCTGGTGCGCTATGCCAAACTGTTCCGGGTCGAGAAGATTTTACGCCAGTATTTGGAGGTACTGTTATGATAAAGACAGCCAGACAGCTGAAAGATTTGATCCGCAACCTGTCAAAGAAAAATGCTGCGGATGCGCAGATTTTGATGCGCAACTATATGATGGAGCGTTTTCTTGAACGTATTTCTCTTTCCTCATACCGGGACAAGTTCATCCTCAAGGGTGGTATGCTGGTGGCCGCGATGGTCGGTCTGGACGCCCGCTCCACGATGGACCTGGACGCAACGGTCAAGGGGGCCAACGTCAGCGTGGAGGATGTGGAGAACATGATGGCCGAGATCATCGCCGTTCCCATTGACGACGGCGTTACCTTCCAGGTGAAAAGCATTTCGGAAATCATGGATGAAGCGGAATATCCCGGCATTCGGGTGACGATGACAACGCTCTTTGACGGGGTGCGCACCCCGCTGAAAATCGACATTTCTACCGGCGACGCCATCACCCCTAAAGAGGTGCGGTACAGCTTCAAGCTCATGCTGGAGGACCGTTCCATCGACGTTTGGGCCTATAACCTGGAGACCGTGCTGGCCGAAAAGCTGGAAACCATCATCACCCGGACCACGACCAACACCCGTATGAGAGATTTTTACGACATCGCCATCCTGCAACAACTCTATGGCAGCACTCTGGACCCGCACGTTCTCCATGACGCGCTTCTGGCGACAGCCCACAAGCGCGGCACCGAGCGCCATCTGGCCGAGGCCGCCGAAGTCTTTGATGAAGTGGAGGCCAGCCCGGTCATGCAGGACCTGTGGGTGGCCTATCAGAAAAAGTTTTCCTATGCGTCCGACCTTGGCTGGAATACGGTCATGGCTGCGGTCCGTCAGCTGTTCGCTCGTTGCGAGGGCACGGCATGAAAAAGCGTGGACACTACTGCAAGGTCTGTGGCGAGTATAAGGCAAACGAAAAGTTTTCCGGCAAGGGTCACGCCGCGCACATTTGTAAAACCTGCGCCGCCCTCCCGCCAGAAAAGCAGGCGGAAGAAATGGCACTTACCCGGCTGGTCAACCTTCCCTGGCGATTATCCAAAGAACAGCTTTCGTGGTTGAAGAAACGGATGAAAGACCGGCGGGATGCCGTGCGGACCTTGGCGACGGAACAATATGAAATGCGGTTCCCGCCCAGGATAGAACTGGATGAATTGGAAGATGACTTTGAGGAAGATTTCGATTTTTATATGGACGAGGAAACTGATATAGAGTAAACCGATGCGGTCTGTGATAAGCAGGCCGCTTATTTTTTGGAAAGGAGGCGGACCCCACATGGCCACCACCCGCATTATACCGCTGCACACCGGCAAGGGCCGCACGGTCGGCAAGGCGATCAGCGATATCATTGGTTATGTAAAAAATCCAGAAAAGACCGACCACGGCAGGCTCATCACCAGCTACCAGTGTGACAGCCGCGTGGCCGATGCGCAGTTCCTGCTGGACAAGCAGACCTACGCCGCCCGCACCGGCCGGGTGCGCGGTGCGGACGATGTGATTGCCTACCACCTGCGGCAGTCCTTTGTGCCGGGCGAGATCACGCCGGAGGAAGCCAACCGGTTGGGCGTAGAGCTGGCCCGGCGATTTACCAAGGACAAGCACGCTTTCATCGTCTGCACCCACATTGACAAGGCTCACGTCCACAACCATATTATATGGAACTCCACCACGCTGGAGTGTGACCGCAAGTTCCGCAACTTTTGGGGCAGCACCCGCGCCGTCCACCGTCTGAGCGATACCATCTGCGTTGAGAACGGTTACTCCATTGTGGAGGCTCCCAAGCGGCGCGGCCAGAGCTACAACAAGTGGCTGGGTGACGCGGCGAAGCCCTCCCACAAGGAGCAGCTGCGTCAGGCCATTGACCGGGCACTGGCGCAGAAACCGGCCAGCCTGGAGGAGCTGCTGCGCCTGTTGGAACAGGACGGCTTCACCGTTCACCGGCGCGGAAAAAACATCTCCATCGGCGCGGAGGGCTGGGGCAACAATGTCCGCTTTGACCGGCTGGGGGACGGCTACACGCTGGACGATCTGTTGGCGGTCCTCTCCGGCCAGAAAGAACATATGCCCCGCAAGCAAGCCGTCCCGCAGGCCGCTCCGCCGAAGGTCAATCTGCTGGTGGACATCCAGGCAAAACTCCAGGCCGGAAAAGGTGCCGGGTACGCCCGCTGGGCCAAGGTGTTCAACCTCAAGCAGATGGCACAGACCCTCAACTACCTGTCCGAACATGGGCTGCTGGATTATGCCGATTTGGAAACCAAAACAGCAGAGGCGACGGCCCGCTATAATGCGCTGTCCGATCAGATCAAGGCCGCTGAGAAGCGCATGGCCGAGATTGCCGTGCTGCGCACCCACATCGTCAACTACGCCAAGACCCGCGAGACCTATGTGGCCTACCGCAAGGCCGGGTATTCAAAGAAATTCCGGCAGGAGCATGAGGAGGAAATCTTGCTGCACCAGGCCGCCAAGGAAGCCTTCAACGAGCTGAACGTGAAGAAGCTGCCCACCATCAAGGAGCTTCAGACCGAGTACGCCCAGCTACTGGCGGACAAGAAAAAGGCTTACGGTGAGTACCGGCAGGCCCGCGCCACCATGCGGGAGCTGCTGACGGTCAAGAATAACGTGGATCGGGTCCTGGCGATGGAGCAGACCGAGCCGCAACAGAAAGAAAAAGACCACGGCCAGCGGTGAGCTGGTCGCAGTCAAAAGCGTTCACAAGAACGCGCAGCCACAGATTGAAAATCTGTGTTCCAAGGGGGCTTGGGGGACTTCCCTCAACAAGCGCGTGGGGCTATCTGGATAGCCACAGGCATCGCTTGCCGCTTTCTTTGCAGAAATGAAAAGAGCCAGAGAGGAAACCGTCAAATTTCACTCACTGGCTCAATTCGCTTCAATTTTCTTAGATAGTTCTGTTAATTCCTGCATGGTCTCCTGTGTATGGTGCAGCAGGGTTTCACGCATTTCTGACGGGCAACTGGAATAAAGCATTTTCATCTGGTTGGCTCCCTCATCTTCTGGAGAAACATCCGGATTTATTAGAGAGTCCAGAGAGATGTTCAAAACCTTGGCCAATGCTCTTAAAATCAAATAGGAAGGGTTCATCTGCCCTTTTTCAATGTTGGCAATTTGTTTTACAGAAACATGGCTCAGATCTGAAAGCTCCTGCTGTGTCAGGTCTTTTTTCTTTCGGGCCTCCCGCATTATTTGACCCAAAGCGGTTAAATCGTCAATCGGCATAATCATTCACCTCAATAACATTGTATCGTGCCGATTTGTTTTGAGGAATAACCTTATTATGCCCGCTAAAAGGTATGATAATGCCGATTTTGTAATATAAAAAACGAATAGGGCGCAAAGACCCTTGATATTTTTATATCATGAGTCCTTACACCCTACTATGAGTTTTTATCTTGAGATAATTTTTTTAGGATATATTCTGTTTATGTGAATTACCCATCTGCTCTTTTTCTTGTGTTTTCAGATGCGTTTCCCGCTTATCGGTTGCTTCTTTCAAAAGAGCGTAAGTGGCTGCTGCGGCAGGTACGCCAAGCAACATACCGATTGGTCCAGCCAGATTGCCACCTATTGTGATTGCCGCTAAAACCCACATGGCAGGAAGGTTGATTTTTGCGCCCACAACTTTCGGATAGATTGCATTTCCTTCGATCTGTTGCAAAGTAAGCAGGAAAATAATGAATACCAGTGCCTTAAAAGGATTGACTGTCAGAATCAAAAATGCACCCACAAGTGTAGCAATCCAGGCACCGACATAGGGAATCAGTGCTGTTACCCCAACAAGCGCACCGATCATCGGCGCATATGGTATTCTCAGAATTAACATACCGATTGCACACAGGCTGCCTAAAATTATTGCCTCAGTCGTTTGCCCTGCTACAAAAAGCTTGAAGTTTTTTTCACAGACAGCTGCCACATGAATGCCCCGCTCGGCAAAACATGCTGGAATCCATACACGGACAATTCGGGTGATCTGACTTTTTAATTTCTCCTTATTGGCCAAAATATAAATTGAGAACACAAGACCAATCGCAAAATCGACTGCCGTCGCAACCACGCTTCCAAATGCGGAAGCAGCAGTGTCCATAATGGTGGTTCCCAATTGATTCAACCATTCATTCAAATTGTCTTTCAGTTCAAGAAAATCAATATCAATTTGGGACAGCTGTTCTCCGAATGGGATTTTAGAATAGTCAGCCGTGCTTTCAAATGCCACCAGTTGATCCAGACCATTCGTCAAGGATGATATGACAATAGATACTGCATCGATCAATTCGGGAATAACAAGAAAAGCAACACCGACAAAGACCCCTATCACCAAAATAAATGAAAGCAGGATCGCAAGCGGGCGGCGCATTTTCGTTTTCCTAGATGTCGGATGTTTGGGGAACAGATGTCTTTCAATAACCCCCAACGGAACATTCAGAAACAACGCCAAAATCAATCCAATTAAAAGTGGGTTCAGCAGGTCTTTCAACCACATCACGGCATCAGCTACATGACTAATATGTCGGATGCCAAGATAAATCAAAATGCAGGCTGTAAACGTTCCGATAATCCACTTTGATAATTTTTTGTGTGTTTCAATATCTTCAAACATTCAAGACCCTCCTTACATTAGTGGTGCAAATAGCCGCAGTATATCCTGGAGCAGATGCACTACGATATTTGTTTTGCAATCCTTTTCTGTCACCTGTTGGCATATCTCCAGCGTTTGCAGAAAATCCTCCTTGACTTCCATAACAGCTTTGGCCTCATAGAGCAGAGCACCACATTCATAGTGCAGATATAAGCTGCGAAAATCCAAATTTGTTGTCCCGACTGTTGCAGTACGGTCATCGGACACAAAGGTTTTGGAGTGGATGAAACCATTGGTATATTCGTAGATTTTAACGCCTGATTTTATCAGCTCTCGGTAATACGAGCGTGTGGTCATGTGTACCCACCATTTATCCCAGCGGTGGGGTGTGATGATGCGTATATCTACACCACTTTTTGCCGCAAGACGCAAAGCGGAAAGCATACTATCATCGACAATCAGATATGGGGTGTTGATATACACGTACTTCTTTGCATTGTTTAAGATATGCAGGTAAACGTGTTCGCCCACATTTTCTTCATCCATTGGACTGTCAGCGTATGGCTGAACAAACCCCTTTGCAGTAACAGGGCACTCTTGTTCTTTCCATGGGTAGAAGATTTCGTAGTCCTCGTCTGTATGGGTACAAATTTCCCACGTCTGTAAAAAAATTAGTGTGAAACTCCATGCGGCTTTGCCTTTCAGCATGATCGCTGCATCTTTCCAGTGTCCGTGTTTCTCAATGGCGTTGATGTATTCATCTGCCAGATTGATACCTCCGGTAAAAGCCACCTTTCCATCAATGACCGCTATTTTTCGGTGATCTCTGTTATTTTGCTTTACGGTCAGAACAGGTCGGAAGGGATTGAATACGGCGCACTGGATACCGTGTTTTTTTAGCTGCTTTGCGTAGTCTTTCGGAAGAGTGAGAAAGCAACCCATATCGTCATAAATCAGTCGCACAGTTACGCCTTGCGTGGTTTTTCGCTTCAAAACTTCCAAGATGCTGTTCCACATAACGCCTTCCTGCACGATGAAATATTCCAGAAATATGTACTTCTCGGCTTTTTCAAGTTCCGCCAAAAGTGTTTCCAGCTTTCGTTCACCCGGTGTAAGGTAATGTGTTTCTGTATCTGCATATATTGGAAACCCCGTGTATTCCTGCAAGTAATGAATTTGAGGGTAATATTCAGGCAGTTGTTTTGTTGCGCTTTCATAGCAAATGCCGGGGAGTGCATAGAGTGGTTTTGCCTTTTGTTGTGTATGGAGGACACTTTTTGCAAAGCGCCATTTCGAGGATTGTGCATTAGACAAAAGATACATCAGTCCACCAAACAACGGGAAGGTTAGGATCAGGATCGCCCATGCAGTTTTGTAGGCGCCTTTGTCTTTCTGGGAAACGATATAAAGCACCGCAATGATACTGACGATTGTCAGTAGGCGACTGAAATTTCGGGAAAGCTGACTTCCCCCAAGTACAAGGCATATAAGAAAATATACCTGTAAAAGTAGCAGGAGTATCGTCAACATCCTTCTACGGAATAAGACACGGAGCCAACGCTGGCGCATAATGATTCCCCCCCTTCAAACTCAAATCTACGGATTCTTTTTCCGCTGTTCGCAAAATTCCCAAAACTCTTTTGCAATGCGCTCGTAGGTGCTTTTTCCTACGAGATAGCTCATACAGTGGTCAGCGCCCGGAACAATCAGCAGACGCTTTTCTGATGTACAGGCTTTATAGTTTTCGTATGTCATTTCAACTGGAACAAAGTGGTCATCTGTTCCGTGGACAAAAAGAACAGGAATTTGGCAGTGCTTCAACGCTTCTGTAGTTGAGGCAGCATCAGCATCCATTTGGATGCGCTTTTTGCACATCCTATCGGCACCTGTTTTATGCAGAGCATAAGGAATATGCAGATTGCTTTCGGAGACATGTTTCCAAATTGCATGGAGCGAAGTAAATGCACTGTCCGCTGCGATTCCAAATACATTATCCGGCAGTTCCAGTTCGGACGCCATTAGCACAGAGGTTGCACCCATGGATACCCCGGCAAGATAGATGGGAATGCTTTTTCCTGTTTTCTCGTTTATCCAATTTGTCCATGCCAGGCAATCGTAGCGTTCCAGCAAACCTAAACTCATATGGTCGCCGCCGCTATTATTTTGTCCCCGCTGCTCTGCGTAGAGTACAGAACAATGATTATTGCGCCAGAAATCTGCGATTAGACCAAAATCATGTGACCAGGAGGAACGCCACCCGTGCATGGCAACTATAGTTCTTTTCGGTTCTTCGCAGGGACACCAATGCCCAATCAATGAAATTCCGTCGTGAGCAGTGATTTCCACCACGTCACAGCCGCTTTTTTCGAGCTGACCAGCTGCCTTTTTTACAATTTCAGTGGTTTCTATCATTTCAGGTGAACCGGACACACGCATTTTTCCGTTGCTTCTGTCCTGCGGCGCAACCCGATCCATGGCGAGCTGCATCATCTTTTTGGTTAGAAGATGATGCCAAAGCACACAAATCGCACTACCGGCAGCACCTATTATCAATCCTTTTTTCAATGAATCCTTCATAGCACGTCCTTTCATAACGTGGGTATAACTTACTCTTTGTCATTGGCAGTTTTCTTACTTAATTTTCTGCGATATGCGTAATATAACAGAATCGACATTGAGGCTTTTTCATAACCAAACTTGCCGAAGCACTGGAACGCCGCATTGAGAATGGTCAATCTCTTTTCTTCGGTCAGGGCCAAAAATTTGTTCAATTCATTTCCTTCTTCTTACACAATAACCGTTTCGGTTATTCAGAGTATAGCACCAATAACCGAATCGGTCAAGTGTTAATGCAGCAAGTGTATTGATGCGCTTTTTGCAAGCGTCATCTGCGCTCATGTCTGGATAAAAGAACTGATCCACCGATATATCGAACATTGTCACCATCTGATAAAAAGTGTTCAAGCTCGGATGCTGACCGTCGTTTTCGTTATATATGATGGTGCGGGGATCACGGTCAATGATAAGGGCCAGTTGATCCTGTGTCATCCCGCTGGTTTCTCTTTTGCGCTTTATCTCGCACCCTATATCGTGGAAATCAAATTTGCGCTCATCGCGTTCAAATTTCATAGACATCACCCAATGTAATTTTATATTTCAGGTAGTAGTATTTGAACGAATTACATTTTCGTGCAACTGCTGACTTGAACACACCGGTACTTTCGAGACTAATCTTCGTTGGTCTAACAGTATAAAAAGAAAACTTTTGAATCATACTCCAAAATACTTGACCGTTTCGGTTATTGGTGCTATACTCTAAATAACCGAAACGGTTATTGTGTAAAAAGGAGGAAATGAATTGGACAAATTTTTGGCCCTGACCGAAGAAAAGAGATTGACCATTCTCAATGCGGCGCTCCAGTGCTTCGGCAAGTTTGGTTATGAAAAAGCCTCAATCAATGATATTGCGGTAGCCGCACACATTTCCAAAGCGTCTGTGTTTCAGTATTTCGGCAGTAAAAAGCAGCTCTACATTTACCTGCTGGAATACTGCAAGAAAATCATAGAGGGACTATTTGATAAGGAAGCCCTCGATTCCGAAACAGATTTGTTCGACAGGATTCTGGCATCCAGCCGCATGAAAATGGAGGGGCTCCAAAATCAGCCTTTTATCTTGCAGTTTATTACCAGTGCCTGGGAGGAAAATTCTCCCGAGGTGACGGATACGCTGGCGATCCTGACGGAGGAGACCGGCAGATTCCGAAACGATCTTGTTCTGCGGGAAGAGGATGCTTTGAAATTCAAAGACCCAGAGGATGCCCAGCCGGTCTTTCAGATGCTGCTTCTGATGGCCGAGGGCTATGTGGCCGGGTACCGGGGGGCGGCGGCTTTCGATTTTCAGGCTGTCATGGAGGATTTTGAGAAGAACATCGCAATTCTGCGGAAAAATTTTTATAAGGAGGAGTATTTGAAATGAGTGAACAAGCGATTGTCTTGAATGATCTGATGAAAAACAAAGAATGAAAAAAATAGAAAAGGAGACAAAACCATGAGTAATTCTATTAAAGACAGCGTACAGGCTTTCGCCGTCAATCAAGTGCTGAAATATGTTGACAGCAATCCGCAGGAAGCATTCCCCAAGTTGTTAGATTGGGCGGATAAGTTCGATAAGGATAACCTCTATCTCACACAGCGCCAGCAAATCCGTAAGGTGATGGAGCAGCCTGACAGCAACTGGATGCGCCTGATCAACAGCCTTTGGACGGACATTGATTCTGAAGTCCGCAAAGTGTTCTTCCGCAATTTTATTGTCAATGCATCTCTCTTAGGCAGCCGCAAGCAGGTGGCTAATCGTGAAAAGTACGGCTGCAATATCCCCTGGGCAATCCTGATGGACCCCACTTCCGCCTGCAACCTTCATTGCACCGGCTGTTGGGCGGCAGAATACGGTAATAAGCTGAATCTGAGCTATGAGGAACTGGATGACATCATCAATCAGGCCAATGAACTGGGAACCTATATGTTCCTCTACACCGGCGGTGAACCTATGGTACGCAAGAACGATCTGCTCCGCCTGTGTGAAGCGCATCCTGACTGCGTATTCTCTGCCTTTACCAACGGTACCCTTATCGATGAGAAGTTTGCCGATGAGATGCTGCGGGTGAAGAACTTCTACCCGGCCATCAGCATTGAAGGCTTCGAGGAAGCTACTGATTTCCGCCGTGGCAAGGGTACTTATCAGGCTACTATGCGGGCGATGAAGATTCTGAAAGAAAAGAAGCTGCCTTTCGGCGTATCTGGGTGCTATACCAGCAAGAACATCGACTCCATCAGCTCGGATGAGTTCTTCGATCATCTGGTGGAGTGCGGTGCGAAGTTCGCATGGTTCTTCCACTATATGCCTGTGGGCAACGATTCCGCTGTGGAGCTGCTCCCGTCTCCTGACCAGCGTGAAAAGATGTATAACCGCATCTGCGAATACCGTAGCACAAAGCCTATTTTCACAATTGACTTTCAGAATGATGCGAAATTTGTAAACGGCTGTATTGCTGGTGGCCGCAACTATCTGCATATCAATGCCAATGGTGACATTGAGCCTTGCGCTTTTATCCATTACTCTGACTCCAACATCCGTGAAAAGACCCTGCTGGAAGCATATCAGTCTCCGCTGTTTATGGCCTATCACGACGGTCAGCCCTTTAATGATAATATGTTCCAGCCGTGTCCTATGCTGGAAAATCCTGAATGTCTGCGTAGCATGGTAAAGAAATCCGGTGCCCATTCTACCGAGTATCAGTCCCCGGAAAGTGTTGACCATCTGTGTGATAAGACTACACTTTATGCAGAAACCTGGAAGCCGAAGGCCGATGAGCTGTGGGCTGCTTGTCAGGGCTGTAGTGGGTGTAAGAAGTGATGGACGGCTATCAAATTTTCACAGATGCCACCTCAGATCTCGCACCGGAGTTAACCGCAGGTCTGCCATCTGTTGAAATGATTCCTATGAATGTTGAGATCGGCGGAACAGAATACTCATATGGTTCCCCGGAAGGAATCACAGCCAAGGAGTTCTACCGCTTGCAAAGAGCTGGGAATTTTGCAACGACCTCACAAATCAACCCAACGATTTATTTTAAGCATTTTGAACCCTGTCTGCGACAGGGAACCGATATTCTGTATCTCTGTTTTTCCTCTGGTCTGTCAGGTACATATCAGTCTGCGTTTTTAGCGGTTGAAGAACTACAGCAGGAATATCCGGAAAGAAGAATCATCTGCATTGATACGCTTGCTGCCGCAGTGGGTGAAGGGTTTTTAGTCAGAGAAGCTGCGAAAAAGCAGAGGGAAGGACTGTCTATTGATGAATTGGCTTCTTGGGTCATGGAACACCGATTAGAGGTATGTCATTGGTTTACGGTTGATACCTTTACCCATTTGAAACATGGCGGGCGGGTTTCAGGTGCCGCAGCCGCAATGGGAACGGCTTTGCAGATCAAACCGTTGCTTCATGTGGACAGCGAAGGAAAGCTGCAAGCAGTGGAAAAACCTCGTGGAAGAAAAAAGGCTGTTACCACTCAGATTGCCCGAATGGAACAGGGCTGGAAACCTGAACTTGGTAAATCGATTCTGATAGGTCATGCCGATGACCCTGAAGCAGCAGATATGCTGAAAGAAAGGTTGTTGGAACAATTCCCGGATTCTGAGATTTGTATTGCTTATATTGGCCCTATCATCGGAGCACACACCGGTCCCGGCGCACTGGCATTGATTTACTGGGGAAATAATCGATGACGGAGGATTTGTAGATACGCAAAAAAGCATTCTCCATCATAGAAAAATATAGTTTTGTTTAGAGCTGCCGGGTAACTTATGCTCGGCAGCTTTGAACTGTCTGCTAGAAGTAGTAGGAGGTGAACATATGGTTCCGCATGTATTGGGCGTAGGATACGCCTATAATGAATATGAGGTTACTGCTGGCCGATGGAAAGAATTTGAAATTGAATTTGACTATGCTGATAATATTAAACAAGCGGCCGCAATGCTGTCTTTTAAAGAATATATATGCGTAGCTATTTGCTCTGATGTGATTCCACAAGACGATTTGGATATCTTGAGACAAAAACGTGCGGTACCAATTATTGTTGTGCCACCTTCATATTCGGAGGAACAGCGGTATGCATGTGTCCATTTTGGTGCTGCTCAATATTTACATACCTATAATCATCCTATGGTAGAAATGTTTTCAGAGAAAAATAGTATGAGAAATTGTTTGAAAATACCAAAAGATAAAAGAAGACCGCTAACAATCATCACTGTGAAAGACTTGTCTTTCTGCTTAGAGTACAGGTCTGTAGAGATAGCTGGGGTATGCATTGATTTGACCGAAAAAGAGTTTGATATTCTTGCGCTGCTAATTATGAATCAACGGCAAGTCTATACTTATGAAATGATAATGGATTCTGTTTGGCATGATGATTTTTCGTTTTATTCACGCAATGCGATTTCAAGCCATATAAGTAATTTACGGTAAAAGTTAAAAAGTTCGGAAACTGCATCAGAACATATTAAAAGCATTCGAGGAATAGGCTACAAATTCGAAGTATAGGTATTTCTTGTGCAAATCTTGTATAAATCTAAAGTAAATCTTGCTTTCTGTTCTATACCATAGCTCTCAATAATGGCGAGCAGCTGTTAATTGAGTAATGGTTCAATGAAAACGCGGCTTGCTGAATAGCTGCCGCTTTATACTGCGTAGACAGAAAGGTTATTTACAGCGGCATATAGGAGGATGCCGCTTTGTTTGTTTTAACCTTTTACAGTTCTCATAATCTTCACTTGCTAAAAAAAGTGTAGCTTCCCCTCCGGGGCAGTTCGGCAACCTGTCGGTATTATCGTTCTGCGCAAACCGGAATAATAATGATCTTTTTTGTTGCGCCAGTTTCCTGGAATGGGAGACTGGCGCTTTTGCTTGTCGTTTTTTGCCGAATGTCCCCAAACGGCCTCGATGCCGTTCCCCGCCTCCATTCGATTCACCCGCTAATCACCCGTGAATCGAAATGGAGGTACATAATGAAGAAAGTCAATCTTCGGGATCTGTATCCCGATGTTTATAAAACCGATGCCTTTTTGGAAGTAACCGATGAAGTACAAGCGGTGTTTCAGTCTGACGAGCGAGCTGAAGCAGCCTATGAGCGAAAAATGTATCGCTATAAGGCGCAGTACTCCCTGGACTGTGAGAATGGAATTGAAAATGCGGTCCTGCGAAAGCTGGAGACGCCGGAGATGCTTCTGGAGGAAAAGCAGCTGCGCGAGCAGATTTACTCCGCCGTGATGGCTTTGCCGGAGAAACAGGCAAAAAGAATTTATGCTCGGTACTATCTGGGGATGAGCGTAAATGAGATTGCCGGAGCCGAAGGTGTAGATCCGAGCCGTGTCCGTGACAGCATCCGGCGTGGGCTGAAACAGTTGGCAAAAATTTTTTGATAAAGTTTCATTTGAAGCGCCTGTTTTTTGCCCCTTTTGTCAGTGTTAATAGAAGGACAAGTTTTCCCCTTCGATGGTACTTTGACAATTGAATAGACGGCATTTCTGGTACATAACCCATGTACGAGCGAATCAGGCGCGCCGCCAAGATGGACAGCCAAGGAGGTGATAAACAAGGCTGTTCCCAGCGATCAACGCCAGCCTGAGACCCGGAGGTGGCACTTCGAGCGCGAGGACTCCATGGGGGCTTAAAGATACTTGTTCACACCCGCCCACGGACTTGAGGCGGAACCCTGCGGCGCACGAGTAAAACGACGCTGCGGAGTTATGACATCCGCGCCAGCGGAGACCGGGAATGTCCCCATCGTCAGGGATGCGTGGCAAATGTGGCGAGCAATAACCAAACTATCATACAGCAGCCGTACCGATTGACTGGTTAGCATATCCCCTCAACTTTATCGGTACGGCTGCTTTTTTATATGAATTGAGACAAAATGTTTCCTCATATCTTATGAAGAAGCAGTTTTTGACTGGAGGTGCGTCAGTATGGATCAGAAGAATCCCCCTACAACCTCCTACAAAGAGGTGAAAATTGGGAAAACCATTTACCGTGTGACCAGCTTTTTTTCGGGCGAAAAGGAGCTGGGAAAGACTTTGGAGCAGCTGGCTGTCCGGCGCGCCATGTCGGAGGTTTCCACATCTGTCGGCTGCTCCGCACACACGGCTACATAGTTACACTATCCTCCCGGCCTTGCCGCATCCTTGCGCGGCGATGGATTCTCCGCTACGATGTTCATACAGGGAGATTCCCTGTGGAGCCATCACGCCGCACGAGGTATGGAATCTGAATTGTCGGGAGGGAAAATAAAGATGACTACAAAAACATACAACGTCGGCATCTACTGCCGTTTAAGTAACGACGATGAACGCGACGGCGAATCCGTCAGTATTGAGAACCAGAAGCTGCTGCTTCAGAACTATGTACGGCAGCGGGGCTGGAATGAAATTGATACCTATATCGACGATGGCTATTCAGGTACGAATTTTGACCGTCCTGGGGTCAAGCGTTTGATTGAGGACGCCAAGGCCAAGCGGATCAATGTGATCCTGGTCAAAGACCTGTCCCGTTTTGGCCGTAACTACATCGAATTTGGACAGTACACAGACTACCTGTTTCCGTCCCTGGGCTGTCGGTTTATCGCTCTGAACAACGGCATTGACACGGAAAGCGCCAATGGCAGCACCGATGTCATGTGCTTTTTGAATTTATTTAACGAATTTTATAGCCGCGACACAAGCAAGAAGGTCAAGGCGGTCAAAAAAGCCTGTGCTGAAAGCGGCAAATTCATGGGAACCTACCCTGCCTACGGCTACAAGCGGGACCCGGCGGATAAGCACCACCTGGTGATTGATGAGGACACCGCCCCGATTGTGCGCCGTATCTTTGAGATGCGGGCAGCCGGAACAGGGTTTCACGCCATCGCCGTTATGCTGAACGAGGAAGGCATCCCGTCCCCCGGTGTATTGTACTACCAGCGCAAGGGACAGAGCGATCCGCGCCGGGTCAACCACAAATGGGCAGACCAGACGGTGAAAAACATCGTCCGCAGCGAGGTTTATATCGGCAACATGGTCCAGGGAAAGACCGGAACGCTGTCGTATAAGTCACGCAAACTCGTGGGCAAACCGGAGGAAGAATGGATTCGTGTGGAAGGGACCCATGAACCGATTATCTCACAGGAGCTGTGGGATACCGTGGTCAGCATTGACAAAAAGAAGGTACGGAAATCTTCTTCCGCTGATGGCTATAAGAGTATCTTCACCGGCCTTGTGTACTGTGCGGACTGCGGTTTCAAAATGCGGAATCAGGTGGAGCGATTCACCTATAAGGACGGGACACCGGGGCGGTACAGCTCCTTTATTTGCGGGAACTACTCCCGCAGCGGAAAGGGAGCCTGCACAATTCACACCATCTATGAAAATGTGCTGACCCAGCTGGTGTTGGAGGACATTCGGGAAAAGGCCCGTTTTGCGGAATATGACCCAGAACAACTGGTGCAGCAGATTATCCGCCTGAAGGATAAGGAAGCCAAAAGCCGCCTTTCCTCCTGCGAGCAGGAGCTGAAAACATATACGGCGCGGCTTTCCGAACTGGAACGGCTGATGCAGAATCTCTACGAGGATAAATGTGCCGGAACCATTCCGCAGACCGTTTTTCAGACCTTAATGCACAAATACGAAGCGGAACGGGCGGAAAAGTCCGAAGCCATCCCGGAACTGGAGCGCAAGGTCAAAAGCTACCTGGAGAACCGCACGGACGCAAATCGCTGGCTGACCGTTATCCGCCGGTACACAGAGATTACGGAGCTGGACGAATCCATCCTCTTTGAACTGGTGGACCGCATTGAGGTTGGAGAAACTCGAAAACTGGGCGGACAGCGGATTTGTGACCTCCGTGTTTACTACCGCTATGTGGGCAATGTGGACGCGGCGCTGTCACAGGAGGAAAGGAGGCAGCCACTTGAAGAAGCAATATAAGGTCGGCATCTACTGCCGCCTGAGCGTGGACGATGCCTCCAATTCCGCAAAGGCAAAGAACTATATCCCCGGCGATGAATCGGCCAGCATAGAAAATCAGTACGAAATTCTCTCCAAATTTGTCATGCTCAACGGCTGGATCGAGGTCAAGACCTATCGGGACGATGGGTACAGCGGCGGGAATTTTCAGCGGCCCGGATTTTTGGAAATGCTGGAGGACGCCCGCCACGGCCTGATTAACCTGATTCTGGTTAAAGACCTGTCCCGCCTGGGGCGTGACTTTGTGAAGGTGGGCCGCTATACGGATGTGATTTTCCCGTCCCTGGGCTGCCGGTTTGTATCTGTGCTGGACTGTCTGGACAGCGAGGGCGACAACACCGATATGCTGCACTTCCGCAGTTTGATGAACGACTACCATCTGAAAGACCTGTCGGGAAAAATCAAATCGGTGCTGTACGCCAAAAAGAAAAGCGGCCAATACTTGACCGCCTACGCTCCTTACGGATACCGCAAGAGCGATGAGGACAAACACCGGCTGGTGGTGGATGAAGAAGCCGCCGCTGTGGTGCGGGAAATCTACCGGATGCGCTGCTCCGGCATGGCCTACGGCAAGATTGCGGCGGCACTGAACGAGAAAAGCATCCTTTCTCCCCGCTGGCATTGGGAACTGCACTACGGAAAAAAGGGCAGCTGCAAATACTCCAAACTTTGGACCTATGCCACGGTAAAAAACATCCTGAACGATACTGTTTATCTCGGCATAGTCACACAGAACCGCACCGGCTCCCATTCCTACAAGGACAAAACCATGATACAGAAGCCGGAAACGGAATGGATTTGCCACGAGGATGCCCACGAAGCAATCGTTGACCGGGAACTGTGGGAGGCGGTTCAGGAAAAGAACCGGGCAGTCAAACAGCAGGTGGCAAATCATGCCGCCCCTCTGCCCGCCCTGTTCACCGGCAAACTGGTCTGTGCCGATTGTGGGCATCCTCTGGCAGCCACCCGCGAGACCCAGCGCAGAAAAAATGGGACATCCAAGCGATATGTTTCCTATATCTGCTCCCACTTTGCCACCACCGGACGCAGCGCCTGTTCCTGGCATCGGATTTATGAAATCTCGCTGAAAACGCTGGTGCTGAATGAAATCAGGGCGCACAGCCGGGCGGTAGCACAGGATGAAAATGCCGTGCTGGACAAGCTGAAACAGCAGATACTTTCCGAAAGCGCAGCCAGACAGGAGGATTCCAAACTGGAAATCAGCCGGTTGCGGCGGCGTATCGGAGAGCTGGAACACATGACCGCTAAACTTTATGAAGATAAGGTCAGCGGCATAATCAACAACGACACCTTTGCTGTCCTGATTCAAAAAAGTGAACAGGAACGCATCCAAAAGGCAGAGCGTCTGGAGGTTCTTCTGGCAGAGGAACGAAAAGCCCGGCAGGAGGTTGAAAATATCCGACAGTGGGCAGGCATCGTCCGCCGCTACCTGAATGTGCAGGAGCTTGACCGGGAAATCGTTGAGGAACTGATTGACCACATCGAGATCGGAGAACGCTCCGTTATAGACGGTCAGCGCCGTCAGGACATTAAAATCTTTTACCGCTTTGTTGGTGTGGTATAATGGGAAAAAGAAAAGACCCGGCTGCATCCGCAGTCCGGGCATACACCTGACAACATTCTATGAAAACGGTTTGCGATTGAACCGCATCGTTTTGTCGAAAAAGAGTGATTCAGCAGAACACCCTTCCCAAACAGCTTATGTTCTTCATAATGTTGCGGAAAGGGGTAAAATCATCATCGCCTTTTAGACTGTCCACACCGTCATTGATGGCGATCAGCCGGACACCGCGCTGCCGCAAAATCTCCATGACCTGGCCGACTTTCAGATAGTCGCGCCCCAGGCGGCTCATGTCCTTTATGACGATGGCCTCCACCCGTCCGGCCTCGACTTCCTCCATCATCGCCAGAAAGCCGGGACGGTCAAAGCGGGTTCCTGATACACCGTCATCGGTGAAGTGGGTGGGGTTCGGTAGCCCATTCCGGCGGGCATAGTCCTCTAACATCTTTTTCTGGAAAGAGATTTGTCAAGGGTGTTTTACCATTCAGCAACGAATTAAGGCATAAACAATATCACATTTTTATAATGCTTTTTGACCACAATCAGTCCGGCACTGACTGTGGTCTTTATTTTGAAAATGACATTTTCCCCTTAAATAAAGGAATCAATCGTCGTTGCGTTTTTCGTCAATATCTGCCATAATAAAAAGGAGTGTAAATAAAAGAAAAAGGGGGGAATTGCCATGCCGCAAACACCGTTTCATGCCTATTACAAGGCCCGGCTTTTGGAACAACTGCCGGAAGCAGAACAGTTTATTCCGGTCTTTGCATCATCGGACATTGAAATCTATCCGTTCCAAATTGCAGCGGCCAGCTTTGCCCTGCGTTCCCCCTATCAGAAAGGTGCTGTCCTGTGCGATGAAGCCGGTATGGGCAAGAGCCACGAGGCCATGCTGGTCATCAATCAAAAGTGGCTGGAGGGATGCAGCCGGATTCTGCTGGTTATTCCCAATGCCGACCTGCTGCACCAGTGGACGGAAATGCTGGATCGATTCTATACCGTTCCCTATGTGGTTTTGACCAGCCGCAAAGAATGGCAGGCCCACAGCGCCCCCGACCATCCCAACGCCTTTATCCAGGATGCCATAGTCGTAACCACCTACGACTTTGCCGCCGACAACGAGGAGGCTGCAAAGGTGGTCAACTGGGACTTGACGGTATTTGAAGAGGCTAACGCCCTGTCCCCGGTCTACCAGGAGGACAACAAGCAGGCCAAGGCCCTCAAGCGGATCGCCGGTGATTCTTTCAAGCTGCTGCTGACCGGCACTCCCATTGAAAAGAACATCATGGACTTATACGGTCTGATCTGGTTCATCGACGAAACGCTGCTGCCGGGAGAAAAAGAGTTTCTGGCCCGGTATCTGCGCCGACCAGAGAACTACCCGGAACTCAGCGAACAGGTCAGCCGCTATTGTTTCCGTACCCTCCGTTCCCAGGCCAAGCACTACGCCAAGGTGACGGAACGTGTGCTGCTGACCGTGGAGTACACCCCCGGCAAGGCAGAGCGGCAGCTCTATGAGCTGCTGTACGCCTACATCAACCAGACGGAAAAGAGAGCCTTTCCCGAAATGAACCAATATGACCTGGCTCTGCGGTTACTTGGCCTGTTGGGTTCCTCTACGGCGGCAATTTTGCAAACCATCAAAGGTATCGTCAAGCGGCTCCAGGGGCTGGAAAACGCAGCGGACGAACTAAGCCAATGGCAAGAGATTCAAACCGTAGCCGAAAGCATTCCCCAGGATGCCAAGGCCGGTGAGCTGCTGACCGTTCTCAAACAGGGATTTTCCCTTATGAAGAAAACGGGAGCCAAACAGAAAGCGGTTATCTTCACCGAGAGCGTGGAAACCCAGAAGATGCTCCAGAATCTTCTTTCTGGCCGGTACCGCACTCTGGCCTACAACGGCAGCGCCGATTACTCCGTGATCCACCAGTTCAAGGAGGATGGCGAGGTGCTGATTTCTACCGATAACGGTGCCAAGGGCTTCAATCTGGAGGAGGCTGCTTTCATCATCCACTACGACTTGCTGTACAACACCTTAAAGCTGGAGCAGCGTATCGACCGCTGCCACCGGCTGGGTCAGGAAAACGATGTGCTGTCAGTGGCCTTCATCGACAAGAACAACTTTGCCGATGTTCGCAAGCTGGAGCTGGTCAACAAGCGGATGCTGGTGACAGACGGTGTCTTTGGTATTACCGATGACGTGCTGGGCGGTTTTACAGATGATGTAAAAGCAGCCTTTCCGGTCATTGCCCAGCGGTTGCGGCCCAGGGCGCAGATTGAGCAGGCATACCGCCACACCCTGAGTACCCACGAGGAAGATAACCGGCAGACCGTCTCCGCAGCGGAGGATATTCTGTTTACCACCTTCACCAAGGAACTGGCCGACAAGGTGAAGATCAATCCCAAGTATGTGAATCGCCGTGGACAGGAGCTGAACAACGACCTCTGGGAAATTACCAAATGGTTTTTTACTCGTTATAATGAAAAGAACGATGATTGCCGTTTTGTGATTGACGAATTCAACCGTACGATCACGGCCACGGAGTACCGGGAACTGCCGGTGCTGTTCTACTACTGGACGGGGAGCCGGAACCGGCCCTATCGCAGCCAGAAGATGTACGGCATGGCAAAAGACTTCAAACCCAAGGCCGGACAGATTACCCTGTCCAGTATCATAGGCCGTGGGATTCTCCACGAGCTGGAGTGTGCCAACGAGGGAGTGCTGACCATCCCGACGGTGCAGGCGCCGTGCCAGATAGCCCTTTATACTGTCACCCTGGTTTCAGGCTCCAGCCGCACAGAACACGCCGTACTGTGCGGTTTGACGGATAGCGGCAAGGCCCTGGACGATGCAGCTTGCCGCAGCATCTTTGACTTGCCGGTGGAGAGCAGCACGGAGGATGAGCGGAGATCCCCCCACTGGTTAAAAGGAACCAGCCGCCCCCACCCGCTGGATCGGCTGGTGCCGAGTGATAAGATGATGGCGGAGCAACTGGAGCGCCTTTCGCCTGCCCAGGCCGAGGAAATGGAGCGGATGAAGCAGCAAGTGTCCGCTGATAAGGCGGCATTGAGCCGAGAACTGAACACCCTGGACAGCCAGGTACAGCAGGCGCAAGCGGAGCTGGAGGCCGTCACCGGCGACCGGCTGAAACGTCTGGCTGCACAGAAGAAAATCAACCAGCTTCGGCAGGAATATATGAAGCACCAGGAGAGCCAGTTCTTTGACGCCATGCGGCTGGATATGGAGCTGGAAGAAAAAATGAAATCTTTTGCCGACAAAGAAAAGCTGACGGCAAGGGTGCAGAGAGAATTTGTGGTGGTGATTGATAAGAATGCGAAAGAAAATAACTGATTTTTACAACAAATATTCGGTTGCTTTTAATATAATCAGTTTTCTTGTGGCTATCGGAAGCATCTGCCTTACAATCTGGATTTCCAAACAGCCTGTGACACTTCCGCAGAAAGAGCTTAGTTGTATAACGACAAATAGCAAAAGTCTTGTACTGATGCTGGGAAACGATAGTAACTTGAAATTATTGTACGGAGAACGTGAGGTTTCAAAACCGTGCATAACTTCGATTGTAATTCAAAATACTGGAGCTTACCCAATAACAAATAGTGACTTTTTGCGGCCATTTATTATTGCTTTTGGGGAAACAGACGAGATATTATCGGTTAATATAGGCGATTGCTCCAATCAGTATATCAGGGAAGAAGTCGTCGAAAATAGTAGTTTTAGCAATCAGAAACTGACCATTGATAATTTTTTGCTTAATCCAGGAGAAATGTTTACGGTTGATATAATAAGTGATGGAGGTATCCCTCTTATTAACTTCGATTATCGCTTAGAGGGGATCAGCGAGTTAAATTTAATCAATAATCCCTCTAATCAGATCATTCTTACACGTAAAGAAAATCCTGTGAGTATTTTGCCGTTTTTAGTTCTACTGTGCTTGATTGTAGTAGCTGTAATTATCGTAATGGTAATTGTTATGAAGAAACTAAATAAGCGGGATGCAGCAATGTTTGACCGTTTAGAGGCAGCAATAAGGAAAGAAATGCAAGAGGAGAATCAGCATGAACAATCTGATTGATGGTTTATCCATGAACATAGAACAAACCAACCTGGACAAGCTGCGCTCGGTGTTCCCGGAGTGCGTCAGCGAGGGCAAGCTGGACATTGACAAGCTGCTTTCTCTGTGCGGCGAGTACATCGACAACGATTTTGAGAAGTACAAGTTTGAGTGGAAAGGCAAGGCGGACTGCCTGCGGCTGGCCCAGAAGCGTTCCACCGGCACCCTGCGTCCCTGCCCCGAAGAGAGCGTCAACTGGGACACCACCCAGAACCTCTACATCGAGGGCGACAATCTGGAGGTTTTGAAGCTGCTGCAAACGGCTTATTACCGCAAGGTAAAGATGATTTACATCGACCCACCCTACAATACCGGCAACGATTTTGTTTATGCCGATGACTTTGCCGACCCCATGGCCCGGTACAAGGAAGTGACCCAGCAGACCACCAAGAGTAACCCGGAAACCATGGGGCGCTTTCATACCAACTGGCTCAACATGATGTACCCACGTCTGCGGCTGGCGGCAAACCTCCTGCGGGACGATGGTGTGATTTTCATTTCCATTGATGATGCAGAATTATATAATCTCAAGAAAATTTGCGATGAGGTTTTCGGTGAGGAAAACTATGTTGCGACACTTGTTTATGACAAGAACCGTAAAAATGACGCAAAATACTTTTCTGTTGGGCATGAGTATATGCTGGTTTATTTCAAGAGTGCTGCAACCATCTATGAAAAGGGCATTGTTCTTCGGGCGACAAAAGAGGGGATTGACGAGGTAAAGGAAGAGTTCCAGCGCCTACGCACTTTATATAACGATGACTGGACAAAAGTAAATGAGGGCCTGAAGGCGTTGTACGCCTCTTGGCCAGCTGATGATCCTCGCAAATCCTTGGCACGGTTTACACGAGTTGACGAGAAAGGGCCATATAGAGATGATGGTAATATAAATTGGCCTGGTGGCGGCGGGCCTATGTACGATGTAATACACCCTATTACCGGAAAGGTGTGCAAAAAACCAGTAAGTGGATGGCGGTATCCGACACCAGAAAGATTACAAGAAGAAATTGAAAAGGGCCATGTAGTATTTGGAAAAGATGAAACCACGGTTCCTCGCGTCAGAATGAATCTTTTTGAAGCGGATAAAGAGGTGTTGCGTTCAGTGCATTTTAGCTATGCGCAAACTGCAACCAATGAATTTGTCAAGATATTTGATGGTAAAAGAGTTTTTGAAAATCCTAAAAGTATAGATGACATTAAAAAATTAGTTGAGTATATAACCGCCAAAAACGATAGTGACATCGTCCTTGACTTCTTCTCTGGATCTGCCACCACCGCCCATGCAGTGATGCAGCTTAACGCCGAGGACGGCGGCAACCGGCGCTTTATCTTGGTGCAGCTCCCCGAACTGTGCGACGAAAAGAGCGAGGCGTACAAGGCCGGGTACAAGAATATCTGCGAGATAGGAAAGGAGCGCATCCGCAGAGCTGGGAAGAAAATTGCAGAAACAATTTATGAGGAGAAATTTGCTGTTAAAATTGGCGGACACACAGTTACTTCGTTAGCTCCAGCAGTTGAGATAATCCAGCCTAAAGAAAAAGTGGTTCGAGAAATTCAGAAAGAATTGAAAGGTATTGATGTCGGATTTAAGGCGTTCAAGCTGGACACCTCTAATCTGAAAACCTGGGACGCTACACCCATCGAGGACGAGCAGCTTGATCTGCTATACCGGCGGATGAACAGCATGATCCACCGGGTGAAGCCGGAGCGTACCGACCTGGACATGATTTATGAAATTATGCTTAAGCTGGGTGTGCCGCTGACCTACTCCGTAACCTCATTCTCCATTAACAATAAAACGGTATATGGTGTGGGCGATGATTGCCTGTTGCTGATCTGCTTGGCCGAGAATGTGCAGCCGGAGGACGTGGAGCAGATGACCGAATATGCCCCGGCAAAAATTATTATCTCCCGTGACAGCTTTGCCGACGATACAGCCATGGCAAATGCCTACTATATCCTGCGGGATCACGGAATTGAATTGAAATTGGTGTGAGAATCTATGGAACATGTTGTAATTATTTCAACTATTGCGATTCTGGGTTTAATTATCTTAGCTCTATCCATCTTTTATATATTGATGAAACGGCAAAGGAAGATAATTGTAACAGAGAATTTTGGTAATTGTTCTCCTATTATTGTTAATAGATATTTAATCTGGTATTCTTCCTTCTCTTTATGGACAATCATTCAATACGCTTTGTTATTAGTCCCGCTATACACATCCATAGCTACGATTTACTTTTCAGCAGATGTGATTATTAACGAGGCACCTGATAGCAGCACGATTTTATTAACTATCTATGCTGTTATCTCTGCACTATTCCCAACGATAACTTCAAAAATTAAACCCAAGTTACATGCAGACGGTTTCTATATGGGTGCGACACAATTAGAACAAGGGCTCATAAAATTTAGCAGAGGGTTGATTGAAGAACAAGAATTGATAGAAATCTATGTAAAAGCCGAGAAACATACTAACCCTCTAGTTGGTAAGGACTCAGACTCAGATTTAGACTGAGGAGAAATAAAGTGAAATGAAGCTAAAATTCAAGTCCCAGGACTTTCAAACCCAGGCGGTCAACGCTGTGGTGGATTTGTTTACCGGCCAGGAGAAAACCAAAAGCACCTTCTCCGTGGTGGATGAGCGGCAAACTTCCATGATTCCAGAGATGGGCCAGGGCAACGCCCTCTACATTGACCAGGAAACACTGACCGCCAATATGCACACTGTCCAGAAGCGGAATAACTTGCCCCTGACCCCCTCGGCGGTGGACTGCCAGTTCTGTATCGAGATGGAAACCGGCACCGGCAAGACCTACGTTTACACCAAGACCATCTTTGAGCTGAACCGCAAGTACGGCTTTACCAAGTTTGTTATCGTGGTGCCTTCGGTGGCTATCCGGGAGGGTGTCTACAAGTCCTTTGAAATCACCAAGGAGCATTTTGGCCTGCAATATGATAACGTGCCATGCCGGTACTTCATCTACAACTCTGCCAAACTATCCGATGTGCGCCAGTTCGCCACCAGCTCCAACATTGAAGTGATGATTATCAACATCGACGCTTTTAAGAAGGCGGATAACATCATTAACCAGGCCCAGGATCGGCTCAACGGCGAAACGGCCATGGGGTTCATCCAGAACACCCACCCCATCGTCATCATCGACGAACCCCAGAGCGTAGACAACACCCCCAAGGCCAAGGAAGCCATTGCCACGTTGAACCCCCTGTGTGTGCTGCGGTACTCCGCTACCCACCGGGAAAAAATCAATCTGCTTTACCGCCTGACTCCGGTGGATGCCTACCAGATGGGGCTGGTGAAGCAGATCGCCGTGTCCTCCAATCAGATTGCCGGTGGCTTCAACCAAGCCTATGTGCGGCTGCTTTCTGTCAGCAACGACAAGGGCTTTAAGGCCAGGGTAGAACTGGATGTGAAGGGCAAGACCGGAGCCGTGACCCGAAAGGCCATGACCGTCAAGCCGGGAGACGATTTGTTCCTGCTCTCCGGTCAACGGGAACTGTATGAAGGCTACACCGTCGCCGGAATCGACTGTACCCCCGACTTTGAGCATATCGAGTTCGGCAACACCCAAGAGGTCAAGCTGGGCAAGGCCATTGGCGATGTAGACGAGAACATCGTCAAGAAGGCGCAGATCCGGCGCACCATCGAAACCCACCTGGACAAAGAGCTGCGGTATCTGGACAAGGGCATCAAGGTGCTGTCCCTGTTCTTCATCGACAAGGTGGACAAGTACCGCCATGAGGACGGCACACCCGGTATCTATGCCACCATGTTTGAGGAATGCTACCAGGAGCTTATGGCAAAACCCAAGTATGCCGTCCTTCAGGAGCGATTCACCACGGATGTGAGTAAGGTACATAACGGCTACTTCTCCCAGGACAAAAAGGGCCGTCTAAAGGACACCAAGGGCGACACCCAGGCCGACGATGACACCTACAACACCATCATGCGGGACAAGGAGTGGCTGCTGAGCTTTGAGTGTCCGCTGCGGTTCATTTTCTCCCACTCGGCGCTGCGAGAGGGCTGGGACAACCCCAACGTGTTCCAGGTCTGCACCCTGATCGAGCAGAAGTCCACCTTTACCTGCCGCCAGAAAGTGGGCCGTGGCCTGCGTCTGTGCGTCAACCAGGACGGTGAACGCATCGAGGACAAGAACATCAATGTCCTTCACGTCATGGCCAACGAGAGCTTTTCCGAGTTTGCTTCCACCCTCCAGAAAGAGATCGAGGACGAAACTGGCGTCAAGTTTGGTGTGCTTCAGCTCAGTTTGTTTGCTGGGATGACCTATCAGGAAGAAGTTACCCGTGAGCATACGATTGACAGAGAAGAAGCCCACGAGTTGGTAAAAACCTGGATGGAGGACGGCTCCATTGACCAATGGATGGCCGATCCCGAAATGACGGCAGCGGAAGAAAAAATTACAGCGGAATTGGAATCAGGGAAAATCACCGAACCGCCCAGCCCTGTAACAGAAGTCATGCGCCAAATTAAAAACGGTGCGACCGCAGAACAGGCAGCGGAGGCAATTATTGGAATCACCAGTACAATCACTACCGTGGAGGAACACACCGTCACCCACGAGGAAGCTACGGAGCTGCTGGAGCATTTTGAGCAGAAGGGATATATCACCAGTACCGGCAAGGTCAAGGATACCATGAAGAACGCTTTGAAGAACGGAACCCTTGACCTGCCGAAAAAATATGAAGCTGCCAGAGAGCGTTTTGAGCAGATTATCGCCAATGCCGACCGGAAGCCCCCGGTGCGGGATGCCTCCCGTGATGTGGTGGTACGGCTCAACAAACAGGTCATGCTCTCCCCGGAGTTCCTGGAGCTGTGGAGCAAGATCAAGCAGAAAACCGCCTACCGGGTGAGCATTGACACAGAGCAGCTGGTGAAGAACTGCGTCAAAGCCTTTCAGGAAATGCCCCATATCCCCAAAACCCGTCTGGTGTCCCAGACTGCCGATATTCACATCCAGCAGTCCGGGATCAGCCACATGGAACGGGAAATGCGGACGATGGAGATTGCCAACGATTATCAGGCCCTGCCGGACATCATCACCGCCATCAGCGATGAAACGCTGTTGACCCCGGCTACCGTCAATCGGATTCTGGTAGAGAGCGGACGGTGTGGCGATTTTCTCAACAATCCGGAGGCATTTCTGGAGCAAGCCGTAGAGCTAATCCGCAGCCACCGCCACGCCTTGGCTATCGACGGTATCCGTTATGTGAAGCTGGATGGCCAGGAATATTATGTGCAGGAAATCTTCGACACCACGGAGTTGCTTGCTAACCTGGATCGAAACGCCGTAAAGGTGGAACACAGCGTCTATGACTATGTGGTTTACGACAGCTCCACGGTAGAGAAGCCGGTGGCGGTGGCCCTGGACAACGACCCGGATGTGAAGATGTTCTTCAAGATTCCCAGCCGCTTCAAAATTGAAACCCCCATTGGCACGTACAACCCCGACTGGGCTGTGTATCTGAATAAGAATGGTGAGGAAAAGCTGTACTTCGTCCTGGAAACCAAGGGTGACACCAGCTTTATGCACCTGAAAACCAGTGAGCAGCTAAAAATCCACTGCGGCAAGGAGCATTTCAAAGCACTGGATGCAGGTGTGGAGCTGGAGACTGCAACCAGTTGGACGGAGCTGCGCAAGCGCATTTGACAGAGATAGAAAGAGCTTTTTATCTCACATCGCGTCCTTGATTCTTGCGCTTTCCCTTGTTGGAAATCTGCTGCTCCTTCTGCGTCTGGCGCACCATTCTCCGCACGGCCAGCCGCTCTGCATCCTCGTCCAGCATCCGGGACACCGCCTTTTTACTGTCAAACATCAGAAGTGGGCTGTACTTCTCAACGTAAACCTGCTGTGCCTGGTTCTCCGCTTCCTGTTCTTTGCCGGGGCGGATGGCCTGTCTTGCTTCATACAGCTGCACTGGGTCGAAGCCCTGGGCCTGCTCCCGAAGCCCGGCATACTCGTTCAGGGCAGCGTCCAACTCGGCGGAATATTTCTGTTCCTGTTCTTCCAGCCGTTTCAGGCTCTGCTCCATGGCAGCGATGTCTTTAGGAAATTTATCGGCGGCATCTTCCTCGGTATATGCCAGCGACGCCAGAAGCAGATTTTTCTCAGAACGCAATTCTTCCAAATCCTCTGTCAGTGCCGCAATTTTTGCGGCCAGCTCCCGGTGTCGGAATACATGGACAGCAGAGAGCGCCTTTTTCTCGGTAAGCAGGCTGCGGCGCTCCTTCGTCTTATCTCGGATGTCCTTTGCCAGCTGATTGTACTGTGTGAGGGCAGGGCGCAGCGTATTCAGCGAAGTGTTCAGGCGTTCCTTGCCCTTGCGGAGATACCCCAGCTGATAGCAGAACAG
The DNA here is from genome assembly GCF_040096055.1 of Pseudoflavonifractor intestinihominis. Lineage (NCBI taxonomy): Bacteria > Bacillati > Bacillota > Clostridia > Eubacteriales > Oscillospiraceae > Pseudoflavonifractor > Pseudoflavonifractor intestinihominis. The sequence continues at coordinate 16,634 of NZ_JBBMFK010000022.1, read as the reverse complement.
CAGCAGATTTTTACGCAGATTCTCCATGGCCTCGGCAAGTGCCGGGAGGGTATTTTTGACTGCCTGGGCCAGCTTTTTGACCTGTCCCCTCAGCTCCCGGAGCAGGGCATTGTCGGTCTTGATCTGCCGGTTCAGCTCGCACCGGTCAGAGATGATACCCTTTTTTTTCATGGCTCTGGCAACCACACCCTCATGGACCGTGGGCCGCTCCAGCAGACCACGCTCGGCATGGCTGCGGTGGTCGATGCGTTCCTCATGTCCGGTGCGCTCCAGATGGCGGTTTGCCACATCTGCCCATGCAGCCCGCCACAGAACAAGTTGCTCATCGCTGTTCCAGCGTTCCGTGATGGGATTCTGTCTGCCATATTTGGTACTTTTGGGATACTTGGATACCCGTTCATAATCCTGCGCCTGCGCTGCGGACGGGGCCATATACACCTTCTTTTTGCCCACTTTGTACTGGTACTGTTTTTCCCAGCCGTCGGCCTGCGCCTGTTTGAACTCAGCGGCGGTAAAGCCCCGTTCCTCGCCGTCTTTGACACAGAGATATTCTTTCTCAGTCTTGTACTGCCATTTTCCCTTTTCATCCAGCGGGCGCACCGTCAGCAGGATATGGGCATGGGGATTGTGTCCGGGAGGATACGGGTCATGGATGGCAGCATCGGCGCACATTCCGTCTGCCACAAATTGCTCCTTGATGAAATCTTGCAGGAGCTGGATTTGTTCCTCCCGGCTCAGTTCTATGGGCAGCGCCGCCACAAATTCACGGGCGAGGCGACTGTCCTTTGCTGTTTCGGTTTCCTCCACGGCGTTCCACAGGGTTTCCCGATCCTGCCACTCTGCGGGGGCCGTGGCTGGCAGAAAAACCTGCCGCCACCCAAGGCCCTGTTTGCGGGTGTAGTCGTGCTGCACCCCGTCATACTCGTTGAGCATCCGGGAACAGCTCAGATAGGCCGCAGCAGCCACAGCGGAGCGCCCGGCTCCACGGCTGACCATCTTGGCCTCCAAATGATAAATCGCCATAAATCACCTTGTCCTTTCTGAAAGGGGTGCCCCGAAACAGGGCACCCTTGTTTTCGCTCAGTGCGTCGTGAAATACGACGCACCACCAGCAGGGGCGGAACGATTCGTTCCACCCCTGTATCTGTGTCAAGCTGCCGGTGGCAGGTTGACACAGGCAGACGGCGGGATGGGGTGGCAATATACCACCCCATGAACAGGGGCTTCCAAAACGGAAACCCCTGCGTCGACTGCATGGGCAAGGCTGGCAGTTTGGCAGAAATGCAGCCTTGTCCAGCGGCTCCCGCAGGAGCCGCAATCCCCCTCGGAGAGCGCACGTGCCCGACCAACGGGAGGGCTACCACCGCCTGCTTTAGCAGGTGGTGAGTAAGTGCGCCCTTCGGGATAAAAAAGAGGAAGGTCCCCGGTTTCCCGGAGACCTCCCAGCAGTTTTCAATCGTGTCCTGCCAGCTTTCGCCGCAGGTACTCTTCCAGATTATCAAGCCCTACCGCCTGTACTTCCGGCAGTACTTTTTCCAGTACAGCGCCCTCCTGAATGAGCCGTCTTGTCCGGGCTTTTCGCTCCTTCACCCGGTCCCGTGCCTGGGCTTCCTCCAAGCGGTGCTTTGCCTGCAACAGTTTCTTTTCTTCACTTGTCATGGGATTACCTCCGTTTCTGCCAGATCAGGTCATAGCCCAGCACATCGGCCAGTTCCACAACCTCCTTGTAGCGGATGGATTCCCGCTGGAGCTTGGCCGACAGGTTGGAAACGCTGTCCGACCAGTCGTATTCCTCATGGAGCCGGTCAACTACCTCCTGCATGGTGTATCCCGCCCGGACGATCTGTGCCTTAATCTCATTGCGTACCGTCATCATCAAAAATCCTCCTAAATTTTCTTGATAAAAAAGCGAAGTCGGCACGCCTTCTGGCATAACCGCTTCGCTGTGTGGTGAAAAATCTCCTTGTCACCAAATCCGTTCAGAATTGCCGGTGTGATGTCCTGCCCATAAGCCGCACCTTCCGACTTTTCCGTTACGTGTGACTTGGCTTGAAACCGTGCATTTCCCCATGATTCCATGCACCCGGTTCACCGGGGCGAGAAGCACGGTTTCGCAAAATGATTTCTTCCAATAGGCAAATACTTTTCGATTTCCACTTGCCTTGATTTAACATGGGATTTGACCGGTGATTCTGACTGACATAGCCGCTGAATTGCTATAAAAGGGAGAACAACGGTCAATCAAAGCGTACGTACGTACATGGATCAGCGCCGCCATTCCTCCGGCACATCTTCCGGTACGTACGTACGCATCGAATCACCGGAAAACACTGATATATGATTTCTCACCAGTACCTCAATCCCCAGAAATCCACGCACCCGCCGTCCGGCTGCGTTGGTCACATTGTTGCAGTATTCCAGATTGTAGCGGCTCTGGCAGGCGATCAGGGCTTCGCTGAAGCTGCGTGGCTTCAGGGCAGGCAGGTTGTTTTCGGTGCAGTAAATCTGGTATGCCTCGTACAGTTCTTTGGAGCTGGCAGATAGATCGGCTTTCAGGCGAACATACCCGTCAGAATCCAGAAAATCATAGACATTGTTGTTGTCCCGTTTGACTGCTTCCCGGTTGTTTTTGGTGCGCTGGCTCTCGGTGAACTTGAAGTTGTTTGCGGCCAGCCGCTGCAATCCCTCAAAAGCCCACAGCAGAATACCCTCCACCTCGGCTTTCATCTTCTCGGCAAGGTCAGGATCATCCACACGGCCAGCCGGTTTTTCTTTCGTGGTCAGCACCAGCTGGCGGCGATAAAATCCGTCGCTCCGGTCAAACAGCGCCTGCAAATCTCCGTTGGAGAAGGCCAGCAGCCGGGCGCACATCCATCCCTGATAGCTCTGCTTGCCCTTGCGCTCCAAATCCATCTTGCCCTGGGCAGTGACGATGGATTTCACATAGTTGGTCTGGCGCAGGGCCTCCATTCGCATATCGTCATCCACGCACAGGAGGATATGTTCCAAATCGGCACGGGCAAACCGGTTCTCGGATATTTTCCCGATGCTGCCATCCTTCATGTTGGAACCGAACAAAGTTCCCAGCACAGCGCCGATCTGCGACTTTCCTTCGCCACCGCTGCCCTTAATGACCATCATCCGCTGCCCCTTGTTGCTGGGAATAAGGCAGTAGCCGATATATTCCTGCAAGGTGGGGATGTCCTCCGGGTAGAGCAGACCATCCAGAAATTGCAGCCAGAGAACAGGTTTTGGGGCGTTGGGCTTGTAGGACACGGGGAAACGGTTGCGGACGATTTTCGGCTTTCCTTTCGCAAAAGTTCCGTCCAGAAAAAGCGTGCCGTTGGAAAGATGAATCCGATCCGGCTCCGGGGGAAAATCCTCTACCAGCGCCGCCAGTTTCATCAGCTCCACAATGTTGCTGATTTTGCGGGGAATGTTGCTGACCGCACAGCATTTCAGCTCCTCAAAAATTTCTCCTCGCAGGGGTAGTTCGTCTGTCACACGGCCTTCGGGCGTGAAAAAAGCCCCGTTTGTGAAGATGATCTTGTGCGTCTGCAAGAACTCCTCACAAAACAGGGCTTCGTTGATGCTTTTGTCATCGAACCAGACGGGCATCCCGTCAAGCTGCGTTTTGTTTTTCATAGGCACCGTCCTCCTTTTTCAGCCTGTCCAGCCGTTCCTCCAAACCGGCAATCAGGTCATCCTTGTTCAGCATTTCCACGATTTTCACCCGCTGTTCCAGTTCGGCGGCAATGAGCAAATCCGCCAGATACTCCACATAGTCCAGCATCTGGCAGGCTTCCACAAACCGGTCATCCAGAACATCTTCCGGTGTCTTGGGTGCGTACTGCACCTTCCAGCTTTCCAGAAGATGCAGATAATCACACAGCACCCGCAGACAGCGCACTTCTTCCTGCCGGTATGCTTTCAGCAGAGGACGCTCCGGTTTTGGTAAGGCGATTGCCGCCGGGGGCTTGTCCGGGTCAATCCCGAAATCCTGTGCCAGTTTCTGCGCTGCTTCGTAACTGTTCAGGCCAAACAGCCTTGCCACAAAGTCAATCACATCGCCGGTGGCTCCGCAGCCGAAACAGTAAAAATACCGTTCGTTCAGCTTCATGCTGGGGTGTTGGTCCTCATGGAACGGACAACTGCACATCCCATTTCGGTTGACTTGCAGCCCATAGTGTTTCGCTGCATCCGGCACACAAATATTCTGTTTTACCAGTTCAAAGAGTGTCATGAAAATCCCTCCGTTTCAGGGCATAAAAAAAGCGGCCTGCCCGGTTTGTTGGGGCAGGCCGCAGTCTTTATGCAGTTTGTGATGTTTCCGTTTCTTTGGCTTTCCGCTTTTCCTTCCGGTAGAACTTCTCCCGGCAGGCGGGTTTGCAAAATTTAGCGTTGGGGCGGACAGACTGGAACGGCTCTCCGCAGCACTGGCATACCAGCTGGTACGGTTCACCCGGAACGATCAGCCCCTCGGCAATCTTCTGTTTGCGCTCCTTCTGGCGCAGATACTTTTCATGGTCACGGATGCGCTTCTGGCGGCGCTTTTCCTCCGCAGCCAGTTCTTCCTCGGTAGGTTCGGGCATGGGCACTTCAAACTTCCCGATGAAATTCAGATAAATCTCAATTTCCTGCACCCGCTCCCCGGTGCTTCTGTCCGGGGCATGAACCAGAATTTTCTCCACAAATTCATGGATCATAGGGGCGGTCAGCTCGGTGAAATCCGTATATTTCTGTGCCAGCGCCAGAAAGTGGCTGGCACGGTCGGTATCCTCGTGAAATTGGTCCAACTGTGCCTGCTCGGATGCAAGCAGCTGTTCCAGCTCCGCCTGTTCCTTTTCATATTCGGCACACAGCAGCTCGAACCGTTTTTCCTCCAACTTGCCCATGGCATAGGTTTCGTATAGCTTTTTAATCAGCACATCCAGCTCGGCGCTGCGCTTGCGCTCCTTGGCGACCTTGCGTTTCAGCTCCTTGGCCGCTTCCTGCTGGCGAACCTGTGAAATGCTGCGAACTTTCTGAATAAACTCTTCCTTGTTCTGGATGGCATAGCTGGCGGTAGTGCGGATGGTTTCCAGAATCAGAGCGTTCAGGGCTTTGGTGCTAACGGTGTGGGAAAAACACATCTGGGTTTCCCGCTCAAAGGTCAGGGTGTAGGTGGAGCAGTTATAAAAGTCGGTTCCATACTCCCGCCCGTCCTTTTTGCGTTTGCCCCGGTGGTTATACATCTTGGCTCCGCAGTCGGCACAGAACACAAGGCCGGTCAGGGGATTGGCAACGCCGGTGGTATCTGTCCGGCGCACCGTCCGTTTCACCTGCTGGGCGAGCTGCCAGGTTTCCGGGTCAACGATGGCCTCGTGGGTGTTCTCAAAAATCAGCCAGTCGGACGGGTCATTTTTTACCCGCTTATCCCGGTAGGACTTTTTGGAGGAACGGAAATTCACGGTGTGCCCCATATACTCCGGCTTGGTCAGCATAGAACTGACCGTGAAGCCGTACCAGTCATAGGGGCGGCTGGTGTCCACGGTGTTCTTACGGCTGCCTCTGCCGTTGCGAGCCAGATAATAGGCGGGGCACTCCACCTTTTCCTGTGTGAGTATCTTGGCAATCTCATGGGGGCCGTGCCCCTCCACCGCAAGCCGGAAGATCCGCCGCACCACGGCGGCGGCTTCCTCGTCCACCAGCCAGTAGTCCTTGTCCTCTGGGTCTTTTTTGTAGCCATAGATGGCGTTGTTGGTGGTTGGCTTGCCCGCCTTGCCCTTGACACGGTATGCTGCCGAAACCTTTTTGGACTGGTCACGCAGATACCATTCATTCATGATATTGAGAAAGGGCGCAAACTCGCCGCTGTCCTGTTCCTCGCTGTCGATGTTATTGGCGACAGCAACAAAATGAACCCCATTCTGCCGGAACATTACCTCGGTGTAAAAGCCGGTTTGCAGGTAGTTTCTGCCGATCCGACTTAGGTCCTTACACAGCAGATGGGCCACCTTGCCCGCCTCGATGTCCGCCACAAGGCGCTTCCATGCAGGACGGTCAAAGTTGCCACCGGACCACCCATCGTCTGTGTAGTGGACGATATTGGTGTAGCCCCGCTGTGCTGCATAGCTTTCGAGATAACGTTTCTGGTTCAGAATGGAGTTCGAGTCACCCGTGAGGTCATCGTCACGGGACAGGCGCTCATAGAGCGCAGTGATTTTTTCTTCCGTCTGTCTGTTTGCCATATCAGGCGCTCCTTTCAGACGGACGGCTCATTTGTGGCAGTTCCATTATACCACATTCCGGCTGGTTTGCCAGCCCGTCATTGCGGATCAGCCGCAGAATTTTATCTTCCATCGTTTCCTCGGCGGTTTCGCTGAGGTAGACACGAACTTTATAGGTGGTGTTGCCAATGTGCCGGGTCAGAAACACGGCGTTTTTATCTGCCATAGAACCTCTCTTTCTTGCGCTTTCGGCGCATCCGGTGTATACTGTTGTTATAGTTCCGTTGCCTGTAACCTGCGATTGTGTTACTTCTTTTTTGTGTCATGCCTGAACATGGCGAAATCCCCCTTTCTCCTGCGTGAACGAGCCGATGTAACCCAAGTAACTTGTTTTCAGATTACTCTTTCACTAATAGGAGAAATCCGGGGTGCAAAACGGAACCATTTTTGAAAAATCGAAAAATATTTTTTTGAAAAGAGGTGGGGGCATGGCGTATCTGTCTGATGACGAGCTTCTGGATACCGAGGGTGGCTTCACCGGATGGGACGCTGGGGCGGAAGAAACGCTGGAACAGGCGCTTGCGGAAGAACGTCTGGCCGAGCTGGAAAGTGAGCTGGAGCAGGACGAGCATCCCATCGACTATGAAGCAGAGCTGGAGGACGAGGAAGAAGAAGCTGCCCCGGTCAGTGATAAACGGCTGAAACGGGAGATGCGGGCCGAGGCCATACGGCGGCTGGAGGAAGCAGCCCGCACCGAAAAGGATTTCCGGGCCGTGGTGGAGGAATGGAACAAGCTGGACCGGAACCGGGAGCGCCGGGAACGGGACCATGAAAACCTCCGTGGGGATGTGCCGCTGGAATATCAGGCGGTGCCGGAACCGAAACTCATTCCCCGATGGATGAACAACCCCACATACCGGCAGCTGATGGCCGGGAACTTTCTGGACATCCTGTTTGACTGCCCCTATGAGATGCACAACCTGACCGCCGACGCCTTTGTTTCCCGCATGGTGGAAGAACTGAGTGAGGAACATAAGGAAGTTTTGTATTTTCTCTCTTTGCGGCTGTACAGCACCACCCGGCTTGCCGCTGTGCGTGGGCAGTCTGACCGCAACATCCGCAAGCTGCGGAAAACCATCCACAAGAAATTGCAGCGCCAGATGTATGACCATCTGTGCGGCAAGCAGGAGCATGGTAGCAGCTTGACCTTGCGGGAACGCCAGTTTTTGGAGGAATACTCGAAAATTGCAAGGAAACAAGGCAAGGACGCCGTGATCCGGCGGGAGAATAAGACCAAGCGCAGAAAAAAGAAAAACCGCCCCTGATAATTGGGACGATTAAGGAGAAAGGGCGTGTATGATGAAAAATTTATTTGAACAGTCCCGTTCCCATTGGGTGCGGTACGATCATTACGAGCTGAAAACAGCGGAAGATGGCAAGCGGTATATCACCCCCGGCAAGAGCGCAAAGCCGGATGTCTACAATCCGCTGAAAGAGGTCCCCAACATTGTGCTGGATGCGCTGAATGTGGGGATGCTGATGATGGGGCGCAAGCCGGAAGCAGAAGTGGAAAAGGCGATCATGGAGTTTATCACCCGGTACGGCCTGCTGGGGCTGATGACTGCCCTTCCCACCACACCGTCCTTTATGGACTATGAGGCGGTGTACCTGCCGAAAAACCACTTCATCAAGGAAGAATCCATGGCGACAGACAAATACTTGTCCCTGTTTTACCCCTTTGACCAGCTGGATTTGGTGAAAAAAGGCATTGAATCCACATGGAATGTGTCCGGTGACCGGACGATGGTTGCCCTGACCATGACTTTCATGGACGAGCCGATGGCGAAGAACATGAGCTTCCAGCGAGAGTATGCGGAACCCTACGACTGGGTTGCCCAGCAGTTCAAGGACTGGGCCTTTACGCTGACCACAGCTATTTTGTACTACAATGACTATGATTCCATCGACGAGGATGCACGGGGGCTGTACCGCAAGGCCATGGCCGCATTTGGTGGGATCGCCCCCAGCTACCACATCGAGCTGTTGGATAAGCCCACCATCTATTGGGATTTCCATTCGCTGCTGCTGGGCATCCAGATGATGTTCAGCTTCATGTTGGTAGACGGTGACCAGCCCCTGCGCCTGTGCAAGCACTGCCAGAAGGTGTTTCTGGGTAGCCGGTCCAACGCCGCCTTTTGCAGCCCACGGTGCAAGAACCAGTATAATGTCTACAAGAGCCGGGGAAAGAACCGGACGGATGGAGGTGACGAGGAATGAGCGAGGAACAGGGACTGACCCCGTATGAAACCAGAGAAATCCTCTTTTATAAGACCGAAAACGGAGAAGTGCGGGTGGAAATCCTGCTCTTTCAGGAAAACCTCTGGCTGACACAGGCAAAAATGGCAGAACTGTTCGAGGTACAGAAAGCGGCCATTTCCAAGCACCTGAAAAATATCTTTGAATCCGGCGAACTGAGCGAGGATTCAGTTGTTTCCAAAATGGAAACAACTGCGGCGGACGGGAAACGGTATCAGACCAACTATTATAATCTGGACGCCATTATCGCTGTGGGGTATCGGGTGAACTCCAAAAAGGCGACCATGTTCCGCATTTGGGCAAACAGGGTGTTGAAAGAGTTCATCATCAAAGGCTATGTGATGGATGACGCACGGCTGCGGGAGCCGGAGAACTTTTTCGGCAAGGATTATTTCGAGGAACAGCTGGAGCGTATCCGGGACATCCGGGCCAGCGAGAGAAGGTTCTACCAGAAAATCACGGACATCTATTCCCAGTGCAGCGCTGACTACGATGTGGAAAGCCCCATCACAAAGGAGTTTTTCGCAACGGTGCAGAATAAGCTCCACTATGCGGTCACCCATCATACCGCCGCTGAGATCGTATACGGCCGTGCCGACAGCACCAAGCCCAACATGGGGCTGACCACATGGAAAAACGCCCCCAAAGGCCGCATCCGCAAATCGGATGTCACCGTTGCTAAAAACTATCTGAACGAAACGGAAATGCGTAACCTGAACGAGATTGTCACCATGTACCTGGACTATGCGGAACGGCAGGCCCGCCGTGGAAATGTCATGTATATGGCCGATTGGGTCAAGCGGCTTGACGCATTTTTACAGTTCAACGAGGAAGATATTCTGCATGATAAGGGCAAGGTGACCGCCGCCATTGCCAAAGCCTTTGCCGAGAAAGAGTTTGAAAAGTTCCGGGTTTTGCAGGATCGGACCTATCAGAGCGACTTTGACCGGCTGGTTGCGGAAACTTCGGATGCCCTGACAGAATAACCATATACACAGAAAGCCCACGCCTCCGGTTCTCTTTCCGGCTGCGTGGGCTTTTTCGGCCATCGCCTATTTCTTGTTTTGCAGCTGTTCATGGGCTTCCTGCTGGACAATCAGCCCCGCTGAAAAGCCATACTTGAAATGGCTCTCACTTTCCTCACACTGGGCGATAGCGTTCTGCGCCCGAAGCTCCTCCACCAGAGCATAGTCCTCTTTACTGAGCCGATGGGATAGCTGCTCCATCAACGCCGCACAGGTTTGGATCGCCTTGCGGTATTCCGGGGACGTGGGCACTACCGTTTCACAGGGATAAAACTCCCCGTTATACATGGCTTCCAAAATCATTGCGTTCCCTCCCTCAGCAGTAGACCAGCTCAGCCAGGACAATTTCCTCGGCTCTGTTGTGGATAGAGTTCATGGAGCGCACCCATGCCATCTGGTCGGCATCTTTCAGGGCTTCTGTGACGCCCTCTTGCTGCATCATGGCTTTTTCGATAATTTCCAGCCGCTTCCGACAGGCGGTGTCGATTTCCTCCAAATGGGGAAACAGTTTTTCAGTGACAATGAGATCGGTATACAGAATGGGCCGGTGTTCTTTTAAGTAGGCACGGCGCAACCGGCCATATTTCCCGATATGGTACTCTTTGGTGTCCAATAACACAAGGTCAGGAATGAGATAATCGCCGCATTTGGTGTAAGTCAGTTCCATACAAGACTCCTTTCGTGGGAATGTGGTTGACAGTTACGGTAGGTTTGAGGGCATCCCTCCTTTATCATAACTGTCTTTTCATTCGCCACAAATGAGCCGTCAGTCATGATGTAATGTTTTTTGGTGTATTCCACCCTCTATACATTACATCATGGTTCGATATGGAGTTACTCTCGCCCTGTAACTCATCATCGCGGCTCAAACGCTCATACAGAGGGGTGATTTTCTCGTTTCTCATGGCTGTACCTCCTGAAATGAAAATGCTCTAAGTGACTGCTTCACTAACCATGACAAAAACCATGATTAAGAAGTCACTTAGAGCATACATCTCCCTGTACCTGGTAACAACGAAGATATTTCCCTGTGAACTTATTGCAGTTCAGACGGTGATACACAAGAGGTTGTCCCATTGGGCAAATAAATGTATCCTGCTGCGGATCATATGAAAATCCATATTTACTTGGATCATTGTGAAAACGGATGGAGGGAATATAACCGGTAATTCCCAATAGTTTCAAACCCCTGTGAACAGTGCCAGTGTCGTACCCCCTGCCCAAAGCAACTTTCTCCATAGACAGGTTCAACAGTTTTTGCTGCCGTTCCAGATGCCACAAAACCAACGATAGGCAATGTTTAACTGAATTTCTTGGACAAGTCGGCGTCCGGACTTAATGCCATAGAGGTATCCTACCAGCAGCATTTTGAACATACTGGCAGGATCAACAGATGGGCGGCCATTTGCAGGGTAATGCGGTGCTACAAGATCGTAGATAAAGTCAAATGAAACCATCTGATTGATTTTCCGAAGTAAGTGATCGGTTGGGATCAATTCTGCTATATCCAGAATTACCATACTCATTTGAACGCTCTGCCGTCCCATCATGCTCCATCCCTCCTTTGTTCCTATTTATACCATATGGGTGGAGTTTTTAGGGCTTTTGTCAGCGGGTCCAATCCTTGACACTACCCAAATTCATTAAATTCTGAGATAGGTGTATAAGTAGCCATTGTCATATCGAGTGACCGCATTTATGTGCAACCTGAATATTGAATTTCCGCACTTTTATCCACGCCAACGTCTTTCCAGACCGGACAAAAAGTTTACCGCGGATATGATATATGGCATACCCGCTGGAAAGGATGCTGTCCTCATTGCGAAGAGCAGAGATTCCAGAGTTCGCGAAGGGGTGGCTGGCAATCGCCGGAGAGAAGGCGGTCTTCTGAATCTGCACATCGAGGAGGGTATGCGCCACCAGCTTTACTCGTGGCAGATCGGTTTTGCGGGGTATCGGGAAAGATCTCCCAGTTCTAACGCCTACGTTTCTTCAGAGAAGGGGTTACTGCATCGGCGGATAAGACCGAGCTCGGTTTGCCGGACGCCGTCCTCTACCATGGCGTCCTCGCCCAGCTTCTCAAAATCCATATACCCGTCGATGGTATTGATTAGCTCATCATCAGCACCGATGCGCCGCAGGACGATTTGAACGTATTCATAGGTGCCCTCCGTGATACGCTCGTAATCGTCCAGATTCATAGCACAACGGAGAGAATCCTGCATAGTTCCAGGCTGCTCCGCCGAAAGAACCGACAGATATTTCAGCAGCTCGCCGTCTTCATGCTGCATTCCCTCAATGGCCAACGCCAACTCGTTTGCATCTTCCAAATATGCCCCTGTGGTGGGAGTATGCTCGTCCATGTAGGGCCAGGCCGCTTCGGGGAATCTGGGATCACCCTGCATCTGACCGGCAACAGCGACATAACGGCCAAGAGTCACATCTGAGTTGACTTTAGGGATGAGATCATAGTCCGACACCCTTCCAGATCACTCTGCGCCAGATGTCCTCATACGTGGTGAGGCTGCTTCTGACCGAAAAGCAGTTGTTTGGGAATGAGGCCGGAGCGGATGGCAAAATCCCGCTTGGCGTCCAGGCAGTTTCCCTATAGGAATGCCCTTGGTTGAGTCCCTTACGGTCAAAGCTCCAGTCCCAGGTCACGAGGTGGACGCCGTACTCGGTCTGGTGTCCAGCCAGGACCGTTCCGTTGAATTCGGACAGCGTTCGGAAGTCACCGGTCGGCCCCTGAGCTTTCAGAGGGGGCGCCTGTTCTATCAGGGTCATATATTTCCGCACCACGCAGGCGAGATCCGTGGCCTTTTGGCAGGCTCGTTCCCGTTCCAGGGTATCTACATCTTTGTGAGCGTACCGGATGCTGGCACCGTCGCTGATTTTGCACAGGGGAAGAACCATCCATTCCACAGGGAGCAGACCGTCCCGCTCCGGCTGTGCCGTGGAGCCTTCTCGGCGAAGAGTGGTGCAAAGTTCTCGAAAAAATTGATTGCTGCCCATTTTGTTTCCCTCCTAAATTTTAGTGCCTTTTTTGAAATTACCTAAAAATGAAAAAGGACGCCAACTTATTGGCCCGTCACGACCAACAAATTGACGCCGCAAATTTTGTGTATTCTATCGGCAGAAAAATAGCGCCCTTTTTGAAAGTTGTTGCTTCAAAAAGGGCGCTGCATAGCTTCAGTCTTGCCAGCTGCTGAGAAAAGAGGGGTCAAATCCCACCAGTTAGGTGGAAACGGCGGTTGACATCTATAAAATCATCCGTAAAAATTCGGGCTGAAAAAGCCCGAAAACGGTTGATGCCACTGGCTTTGCGCCAGTGGCATCTATACCATTTTGAATTTATGGTGGACCTGAACGGGATCGAACCGTCGACCTTACGGATGCGAACCGTACGCTCTCCCATGCGTAAAACTTCTATGCGCCCAAAAGTGAGGCAGAAAAATAGCAAAAACAGAAATAAATAGTCTAAAATTAGCGGAACAGTGTGTATCTTTGTTATATAGGAGGCGTCCAATACCGGAATTTCGGTATCATGGGTGCCTCCTTTTTATGGGCAAATACTTAATTGGTCTCGTAACTCAAGTGGGGGGCACTTGCGCTACATCCCCTGCAATAAACATACACCTCAAAGATTTTGCGAACGATTATGACCCAAGGAAAGGAGGGGGGCAGATTGTGTCAGAGATTATTCTATCTGACTATTTTTACGGGGATGAATCAGAACAATTCATCTACTTCCGTATTCCTCGACTGCTGATTACAAGCCCCCGTTTCAAACACCTCTCCACAGACGCAAAACTTATGCCTTTGCCCTTGTTCTCTATCGCTCAACACGCCAGAACCGGAGGCCGGGAGAGGAACATGGCTCCGCCCATTGGGGCGACCCCAGGCAGCTTGACCGGAAATACCGCGACAAAAAGGAGGAGAATAATGTCATCCTCACCCAGCATATCCGCATGAGCCTGAACAGCCGGAAACATCAACGGAACCTTCTGCAAATCATTGTGGGCGGTTCAGGATCAGGCAAGACGCGCTATGTGGTAAAGCCCAATATCTATCTCGCCAACACCTCCTATATTTGCACGGACCCGAAGGGGGAGCTGGCCCGGAGCACCATTCCGTTGTTGTTGCGGAAAGGGTACACCATCCGCGTATTTGACCTGGTGGACCCGGACCGCTCCGACTGCTATAACCCGTTCCGCTATATCCGAAGTGACGCCGATGTGCTGAAACTCATAGCGAACTTTATCCGCAATACCACCCCCAAAAACGCCCATGCCAATGATCCGTTTTGGGAGAAATCCGAGACAGCTTTAGATTGTGCCCTTATGCTGTATCTTCTGCATGAGGCGCCGCCAGAGGAGCAGACCATGGAAATGATGCTCACCATGCTGGAATACGGTACGGCGAAAGAGGGCGACGGCGATTATCAATCCCCGTTGGATCTTCTGTTTGAGGCGCTGGAGGAGGAAAACCCCAGCCATATCGCCCTGCGGCAATATAAGGTGTTCAAGCAGGCTCCCAGTGAGACGGCTATGAGCATTTTGATTACCGCTGCCGTGCGGCTGGCTCCGTTCTCCTTGCCGGAGGTGCAGCGGATCACCAGCACGGACACGATGGAGCTGGAAAAACTGGGGGAACGCAAGCAGGCTATCTTCTGCGTCATTCCTGACAGCAACGATGTGTCTCTCAACTTTTTGGTTGGTATGCTTTACACCCAGGCATTTCAGGAGCTTTACTTTCAGGCGGACAAGGTACATGGGGGCAGCCTGCCTATTCCAGTCCGGCTCATGTTTGATGAATTTGCAAATGTGGCACTCCCTGACGGCTATGCCCGTTTACAGGCTACCATGAGATCCAGAAATGTCATGGCTACTATTATTCTGCAAAATATCAGTCAGCTTAAAGAGCTGTTCAAAGACTCCTGGGAGGGGATCATCGGCAATGCTGACGCTTTTGTGTACCTGGGAGGCAACGAGCAAAGCACCCACAAGTATGTGTCGGAGCTGCTGGGCAAGGAGACCATCGAGACCAGAACTTCAAGCCAAAGCCGGGGGCGCAACGGCTCCTATTCCCAAAACTTCCAACAGGCAGGGCGGGAACTCTTGACCCCGGACGAGGTGCGTATGCTCGACAACCGCTATGCCCTGGTGCTCCTGCGGGGTGAGGCTCCGGTCATTGATGAAAAATATGACCTTATGCGACACCCCAATATCAAGCTCACCGCGGACGGCGGGGCCGCGCCATATATCCATAGTCCCCGCTGCCTGTATGCCGAGGAGGATCTGGACTTTATCTTTACATCTTTGGACGACATTGAAATCATTGATGAAATGGAGGAATCTTAACATGAACAAGCGATCCCTGACGAAGAAAAACGGACGCCGCATCCAGTGCATTTGGGCGGTTTTGGTACTGACCATTTCTCTCCTGACAGTCCCCGCTATGGCCGCAGACGATCCGCTCAGTATCGTCAACAATCTTTCCGACTTTATCTTCTCCATCATTCGTGCCCTGGGCATCATCATCCTGGGCTGGGGCGTGGTGCAGGTTGGCATGAGCATCCAGAGCCACGACGCCTCCCAGCGCACCCAGGGGTTCCTGTGTCTGTTTGGCGGGCTGCTGATTGCCTTTGCCAAGGAGATCCTGACCACCATCGGCGTGGCATGAGCCATGCAAAAGAAAATGGGGAATTGTGTCTCACCGTGAGACGCAATTCCCCAAAGGAGGTGCAGCTTTATCAGCGATAACTGGGTCGTTAATATTCTGGAGGACGCGCTTTCCGGGTGGAACGACAAACTGGCCGAGATATGGACCCTTCTGACCCAGACGCCGGAGACTTTCAAGGGCGGCGATATATGGAACTCTATCCTCGGCATCCATAACGCCCTGGTGGGGGTTGGATATGGTCTGCTGGTCCTGTTTTTTGCCATTGGAATTTTCCAGAGTGCGGCCAGTTTCCGGGACTTTCAACGCCCGGAATTTGCCCTGCGTCACTTTATAAGATTTATTTTGGCAAAGCTGGCGGTGGGGAGCTGCATGGAATTGATGACAGCCATATTTGCCATCTGTGGAGGGGTTGTCAATACCGTTATGGGCAGTGTGGGCGGCTCTATTTCTACGGCGGCTACGCTGCCCACGGAGATCGTGACTGCGGTGGAAAGTCTGGGCCTTTTGGAGAGTATCCCTCTATGGCTGGTATCTCTATTATCCAGCCTTTTTATCACTATCATGTCCTTTATCCTGCTGCTTACGGTCTATGGACGGTTTTTCCGGCTCTATCTCTACACCGCCCTGGCCCCCCTTCCATTGGCGTCTTTTGCCGGGGAAGGAACCTCTGCAAGCGGAAAAGCATTTTTGAAAAGCTATATCGGCGTGTGTATGGAGGGGGCGGTAGTGGTTCTGGCCTGCCTGATCTATTCGGCTTTCCTGTCCAGCTCCACACCAGCGGCAGACGCATCTCTTTCCGCTGTGAGCATGGTATGGCAATATGTCGGACAGCTCATTTTCAATATGCTGATCCTCACCGGACTTGTCAAGGGCGCAGATCGGATCGTAAAGGAAATGCTGGGTTTATAACATAAAAAAGCGGGACAGGAAACACCTGTCCCGCTTATGACATATACGCGATTATTCCGTTTTACTTGTCTCCCCTGGGAATGGCCAATAATGGGTGGAAGGGTCAGATAATATCTGCGTTTCCCAAAACCGCTGTTCCTGTTTCCTGCGGTAAATGCGGTGTCCCCATGCCAGAACCGCAAACAGGATACATCCCGCAAAGAGGCTCAGACAAAGGATTCTGTGGTTTGCCGCCCATGCAGGGAAAAAGAGTTTGGTAGCGACAAAATACACCGCCAAGGGCAAGAGACGGAGCCACCATAGCAGTTTACAGACCGACGGGAGTGACACAAGAATAAGCAGTACAATGAACAACTGCTTTCCGGCAGTTACGAAAACTTCCATGACAGAGCCTCCTCACATTGTCAAGTTTTATCGTGTTTTCGGTAAAATGAAAATGTAGCAAATGGTACTCAAAAAGTGAGCACCCCAATGGCAAATAAAAAGAGCCATT
>NZ_JBBMFK010000021.1:0-68030 GCF_040096055.1 Pseudoflavonifractor intestinihominis | reverse complement strand
TCAGTTTAGCAAATCCTTCGGTTAACGCACAGACTATATTTTCATTCTCAGCTGTGATGGCATTTCATGAGGCGTTGATAACTTCCTCATTTAGCTGTACAATCTTTTCAGGCATGGTTTGCTGTCTCCTTTCAGAATGGTGTGTCGCGACTTCATTCTACCAGAGATCTGCAAACCATGTCTCTTTTTCTTTTTGCGAAACTTATTCTACCTTATCGACTTGCGCGGGATTCCTCTTTTTATTCTGCTTTTTATTCACGGCCCAGCCCCTGCCCCATCTGAGATGGGGCAGGGGCTGGGCGACATAAAAAACGGGGCCGCTGTCCTTTCGGACAGCGGCCCCTTGCAGGCTGAAATTACTTCTTCAGGTTGAAGAAAGCGTCCTTGCCCCAGTACTGAGCCACATCGCCCAGCTCCTCCTCGATGCGGAGCAGCTGGTTGTACTTGGCCACACGGTCGGTACGGCTGGGAGCGCCGGTCTTGATCTGGCCGGCGTTCATGCCCACCACGATGTCGGCAATGGTGGCGTCCTCGGTCTCGCCGGAGCGGTGAGACACGACGGCGGTGTAGCCGGCGCGGTTGGCCTTCTGGATGGTGTCCAGGGTCTCGGTCAGGGTGCCGATCTGGTTGACCTTGATCAGCACGGCGTTGGCCACGTGCAGGTCCAGACCCTTCTGCACGCGCTCGGAGTTGGTGACGAACAGGTCGTCGCCCACCAGCTGGACGCGGTCGCCCAGGGCCTTGGTGAGCATGCCCCAGCCTTCCCAGTCGTCCTCGCCCATGCAGTCCTCCATGGAGATGATGGGGTAGTTGTCGGCGAACTTCTTCCACATGTTGACCATCTGCTGACGGGTCATGGTCTTGCCGGCCTTGGGCAGGGTGTAGGTGCCGTCCTCCTTGTTGTACCAGTCGGACACGGCGGCGTCCATGGCGATCTTGAAGTCCTCGCCGGGCTTGTAGCCGGCCTTCTCGATGGCGGCCACGATGCACTTGAAGGCGTCCTCATCCTTCTTCAGGTTGGGGGCATAGCCGCCCTCGTCGCCCACGCCGGTGGCGGGGGTGCCGTTCTCCTTCAGCACGCTCTTCAGGGTGTGGAACACCTCGGCGCACATCCGGAGGGCCTCGTGCCAGCAGCAGGCGCCCACGGGCATGATCATGAACTCCTGGATGTCCACGTTGTTGGTGGCGTGAGCGCCGCCGTTGAGGATGTTCATCATGGGCACGGGCAGGACCTTGGCGTTGACGCCGCCGATGTAGTTGTACAGGCTGGTGCCCAGGCTCTCGGCAGCGGCCTTGGCGCAGGCCAGGGAGGCGCCCAGGATGGCGTTGGCGCCCAGACGGGACTTATTGGGGGTGCCGTCCAGAGCGATCATGGCCTTGTCGATGGCCACCTGGTCCAGGACGTTCATGCCCACCAGGCACTCGGCGATCTCGGTGTTGACGTTCTTCACGGCGTTGAGGACGCCCTTGCCCTGGTAACGGCTCTTGTCGCCGTCGCGGAGCTCGCAGGCCTCATAGATACCGGTGGAAGCGCCGGAGGGCACGCTGGCGCGGCCGACAGTGCCGTCCTCCAGGTAGACCTCGACCTCGACGGTGGGGTTGCCGCGGCTGTCCAGAATCTCACGGCCCAGAACATCAACGATCTCGATAATCTGCTTCATGTTCAAAAACTCCTTTCATTTTAGGGACACGGCTTCCGGTCTTTCTGCCGTGCCTTCTATCTGTCAGGGCGGCAGGAACCGCCCGAACATACAAATCCGGCCTCGCTCAGGACTCAATCAGGGTATTGCCGTCCATCTCCGCGGGCTTTTCAAGGCGCCCCAGCCGGCTTCGCCGCCCGGGGACCCCGAATTTCACTTCACGCTGCCCGGAGTGAATCCGGTCAGCGCCAAGGTTTTCCGCTCCGCGCAAAACGCTTGGACGGCGCAGGCGCCGGTCCGCCTTGCGGCGGGATGGCCCTTGAAAAGCCTTTTAGGCCTCGATCAGGGTATTGCCGTCCATCTCCGCGGGCTTTTCAAGGCCCATCAGATCCAGCATGGTGGGGGCGATGTCGGCCAGACGGCCGTCGCGCAGCTTCACGTTGGCGCCCACGATGCAGAAGGGCACCAGGCTGGTGGTGTGGGCGGTGTAGGGGGTGACCCCGTCGTCGTCCAGCATCCGGTCGGCGTTGCCGTGGTCGGCAGTGATGAGGGCCACGCCGCCCATCTTGCGGGTGGCCTCCACGACCCGGCCCACGCACTCGTCCACGGTCTCAACGGCCAGGCGGGCGGCCTCGTACACGCCGGTGTGGCCCACCATATCGCAGTTGGCGAAGTTGAGGATGACCACATCATAGTTGCCGCTCTCGATGCGCTTCACCGCCTCGTCGGTGACCTCACGGGCGCTCATGTCGGGCTTGAGGTCGTAGGTGGGCACCTTGGGGGAGGGGATCAGGCAGCGGTCCTCGCCGGGGAACACCTGCTCCACGCCGCCGTTGAAGAAGAAGGTCACGTGGGCGTACTTCTCGGTCTCGGCAATGCGGAGCTGGGTCAGGCCCAGGCGGGAAATATACTCGCCGAAGATATTCTTCAGCTCGTGATGGGGGAAGGCCACCGTCACATTGGGCATGGTGGCGTCATAGGAGGTAGTACAGACATAGGTCAGGGGGAAGAAGCCCTTCTTCCGCTCAAAGCCGTCAAAGTCGGGGTCCACCAGGCTGCGGGTGATCTCACGGGCCCGGTCGGGGCGGAAGTTCATGAACACCACGCTGTCGCCGGACTTGATGACCGCGTCCTTGCAGCAGATGACAGGCTCCACGAACTCGTCGGTGACGCCGGCGTCATAGGACTTCTGCACGGCGGCCACGGGGTCGGCCTCAAAGGGGGCCTCGCCCAGCACCAGGGCGTCATAGGCTCTGACCAGACGCTCCCAGCGCTTGTCACGGTCCATGGCGTAGAAGCGGCCGGAGATGACGCCGACGTGGGCGTTGCCCAGCTGGGCGCACTTCTCAGCCAGCTGCTCCACGTAGCCCTTGCCGGAGGAGGGGGGCACGTCACGGCCGTCCAGGAAGGCGTGGACATAGACGTCCTTCACGCCCTGCTGCTTGGCCATGTCCAGCAGCGCGAAGATGTGGGTGATGTGGCTGTGGACGCCGCCGTCAGACAGCAGACCCATCACGTGGAGGGCGTGGCCCTCCTGCTTGGCGTTCTCCATGGCCCGCAGGTACTCGGGGTTCTGGAAGAAGTCGCCGTCCTTGATGGATTTGGAGATCCGGGGCAGATCCTGGAACACCACGCGGCCGGCGCCGATGTTGGTGTGGCCCACCTCGGAGTTGCCCATCTGGCCCTCGGGCAGACCCACATCCAGGCCGGAGGCGGACAGCTTGCACACCGGGTTCTCGGCAAACAGCTTGTCCAGCACGGGCTTGCGGGCGTTGGCGATGGCGTTGCCCTTGGTCTCGCTGCGGAGACCGTAGCCATCCATAATGATAAGAGTAGTCGGTGTTTTACTCATAAATAACCTCAGTTCCTTCAGGTAAGATCGGAGCGGCGGGCAGCGGGCCCCTGCGGCCCCGCCGCTCGCTGTCTCCTTTTGTCACGCTTTGCCGCACCCGGGTGCTCAGCGCGTTCTGTCACGCCTTGCACCCTCCGCGACGGCGCCTAAGCCCCTCCGACTGCGCAAGCCGGCCTCCACCCTTTCCGGGCCTCCGGTCCGTTTGCTCCGCTCCGGGCTTATCCGCCTGCTCCCGGGTGCTCAGCGCTTCTTCTTACTCCTGATTGGCGTCATTGACGATGCTGGTGAAGTCAGCGGGCTTCAGGGACGCACCGCCGATGAGGCCGCCGTCAATGTCGGGCTGAGCCAGCAGCTCAGCGGCATTCTTGGCGTTCATGGAGCCACCATACTGGATGGTGACGGCACGGGCGACACGGGCGCCGTACAGCTTGCGGATGACCACACGGATGCTCTCGCAGACCTCGGCGGCCTGCTCGGCGGTAGCGGTCTTGCCGGTGCCGATAGCCCAGATGGGCTCGTAGGCGATGACCACGTGGCGCATCTTGTCGGCGGGCACACCGGCCAGAGCGGCCTTGACCTGATAGGCGATCAGCTCCATGGTGACGCCCAGCTCACGCTGCTCCAGGCTCTCGCCCACGCAGACGATGGGGTGCAGGCCGGCCTCCAGAGCGGCGTGGACCTTCTTGTTGACGGTGAAGTCGGTCTCATTGTAGTACTGACGGCGCTCGGAGTGGCCGATGATGACGTACTTCACGCCCAGCTCCTTGAGCATCTCGGCAGAGACCTCGCCGGTGTAGGCGCCGTGGGACTCATAGTGGCAGTTCTCAGCGCCGATGGCGATGCGGCTCTCCTTGAACAGGCGCACAGCGGCGGGAATGTTCACATAGGGCACGCAGAGGACGACCTCACACCACTTGGGTCTGCCCAGCATGTCCTTAATCTCCTCGGCGAAGGCGCGGGTCTCGGAGAGGGTCTTGTTCATCTTCCAGTTTCCGGCGATGATGGTCTTGCGGTAGCGGCGGTTCATTGCAGTTCAATCCTTTCCATATATATGAAGCTTTGCGCAGGCGGCGCGCCGGACTCGTCGCGCCCTGCGGAGATCGGGCATCTCGGTCAAGCTGCCCGTTCAGGGAGGCATCCCCGGCGGAGCAGCGCTCCGTCGGGGACCCCTTAGGTGTTACATCCTCGGGCGAAATGAATTCGCCCTGCGGCAAGGTCTGCTGCGCAAACGCTTGGACGCGCCTTCGGCGCGGCTCGCTTTCGCTCGCGCGGCGGCTCCCTGTCTAATCAGGCGTCCAGCAGGCAGGCCACGCCGGGCAGCTCCTTACCCTCCATGAACTCCAGGGAGGCGCCGCCGCCGGTGGAGATGTGGGTCATCTTGTCGGCATAGCCCAGCTGCTGCACGGCCGCCGCGCTGTCGCCGCCGCCGATGATGGTGATGGCGCTGGTCTTGCTCAGAGCCTCGGCCACAGCCTCGGTGCCCTTGGCGAAGGCGGGGAACTCGAACACGCCCATGGGGCCGTTCCAGATCACGGTGCCGGCGTCCTTCACGGCGTCGCAGTACAGCTTCACGGTCTCGGGGCCGATGTCCAGACCCTGCCAGCCGTCGGGGATCTCGCCGTTCTTGACCACCTTGCTCTCAGCGTCGGGGGCAAAGGCGTTGGCCACCACGGTGTCCACGGGCAGCAGCAGCTTGACGCCCTTCTCAGCGGCCTTCTTCACCATGTCGTTGGCATAGGACTCCCAGTCGGCCTCCAGCAGGCTGTCGCCCACCTTGCCGCCCTGCGCGGCGGAGAAGGTGTAGGCCATGCCGCCGCCGATGATGATGGTGTCGGCGATCTCCAGCAGGTTGTTGATCACGCCGATCTTGGAGGAGACCTTGGAGCCGCCCAGGATGGCCACCAGAGGACGCTTGGGGTTGGCCAGAGCGCCGCCGATGATCTCCAGCTCCTTCTGGATCAGGAAGCCGGACACGGCGGGCAGGTAGTCGGCCACGCCGGCGGTGGAGGCGTGAGCGCGGTGCACGGCGCCGAAGGCGTCGGACACATAGATCTCAGCCATGGAAGCCATCTTCTTGGCCAGCTCGGGATCGTTCTTGGTCTCGCCCTTCTCGAAGCGGGTGTTCTCCAGCAGCATGATCTGGCCGGGCTGGAGCGCGGCGGCCTTGGCCATGGCGTCGGGGCCCACCACGTCCTTGGCCATGATGACGTCCTTGCCCAGCAGCTCGCTCAGGCGCTTGGCAACAGGGGCCAGGGACAGCTGAGCCAGGGACTTCTTCCACTGCTCCTCGGTGATGGAGGCGGGGTCCTTGCCCTTCTCGGCCTGCTTCTTCACATAGGAGTCAAAGGTGGCGACAGGCTTGCCCAGGTGGGAGCAGGCGATGACGGCAGCGCCCTGGTCCAGCAGGTACTGGATGGTGGGCAGAGCGGCGCGGATCCGCTTGTCATCGGTGATGGTGCCGCTGCCGTCCTTGGCCAGGGGCACGTTGAAGTCGCAGCGGAGGAGGACCTTCTTGCCGGCGACGTCGATGTCTTTCACGGTCTTCTTGTTGTAGTTCATACGAAAGCTCCTTTCATCTCTCCTTCCCCGGACAATCCGGGGAACTCTAACTGGCGCAATGCTTCGTAGGTCACTATGGCGACGGAATTTGCCAGATTCAGGCTGCGCGCGTCGGGGCGCATTGGGATGCGGATGCACCGGTCCCGGTGGGCCTCACGGAACGCCTGGGGCAGACCGGCCGTCTCCTTGCCGAAGAACAGCCAGCACCCGTCCCGGAATTCCGCCTCTGTGTAAGGGCGGGGAGCCTTGGTGGTCATGAGCCAGAGGTCCTCCGCGCCGGTACGGGCGAAGAAATCCTCCAGGTTCTCATAGACCGTCAGGTCCACCATATGCCAGTAATCCAGCCCGGCCCGCTTCACCGCCCGGTCCGAGATATCAAACCCCAGGGGCTTGATCAGGTGGAGGCGGCTGCGCGTGGCCGCGCAGGTGCGGGCGATGTTGCCGGTATTTTGCGGAATTTCCGGTTCAACCAGAACTAGATTCAGCATAAATCCGGCCCACCTCCCATTTACAGCGGTGTTATTGTACATCGAATCTCGCAGAATTTCAACAGCAAATACGTCGATAATCCCATAAAAATTCATTTTTTATTGAACAATTCCTGATTGTTTCGTCATCGGAGCGTTTTATGCTTTATAGTTGCGAAAAGTTGTGCTACAATATCGGCAGTAACAGGGCTGCGCCGCGCTTTGCTGTCAGGTAAAGCGATCCAGCTCCGCATTAAGTATCAGCTAAATTCCGCGCTTTTCCGCGGGGAAAATGATTGATTAAGGAGAATGAACGTGGAAACACAGACACAACGCCTCCGAATTGTGGTGAAAGTGGGCACTTCCTCCCTCACCCACGACACCGGACGGCTGAATCTGCACAATATGGAGCGTCTGGCCCGCACGCTGTCCGACCTAGAGGGCATGGGCCACGAGATCGTGCTGGTGTCCTCGGGCGCCATCGGCGTGGGCACCACCAAGCTGGGGCTGAAGGAGCGGCCCCGCGAGCTGCGGATGAAGCAGGCCGCCGCCGCTGTGGGCCAGTGCGCCATCATGCACCTCTATGACAAGCTCTTCGGGGAGTACAACCGGATGGTGGCCCAGATCCTGCTCACCGGCGAGGATGTGGACGCCCCCGTCCGGGCGGAACACCTGCGCAACACCTTTGAATCCCTTCTGGAGCTGGGGGTCATCCCGGTGGTCAACGAGAACGACTCGGTGTCCTCTGCCGAGATCGAGACGGGCAAGTGCAAGGTGCTGGGCGACAACGACACCCTGTCCGCCATTGTGGCCCGGCTGGTAAAGGCCGACCTGCTGGTGCTCCTGAGCGACATCGACGGTCTCTACGACGCCGACCCCCACAGCAACCCGGACGCCAAACTCATCCACCATGTGGACGCGGTGACCCCTGAGCTGCGGGCCATGGCGGGGGGCGCGGGCACCTGGCGGGGCACCGGCGGCATGCAGACCAAGCTCAACGCCGCCGAGATTGCCATGTCCGCCGGGGTGGACATGGTCATCACCAACGGTGCGCAGGTGGAGGACCTGTACGGCATCGTGGCCGGGGAGGACATCGGCACCCGGTTCTCCTCAGGCAAGCAGGCGCTGTAATCGCTGCATACATATATTTTATATAAAAATCTCACCGCGTCAGCGGAGAAATGGGGGATCGATATGACAATTCTGGAAGGCCAGGGGCTGGCCGCCAAAGTCGCCGCCCGGGTACTGTCCGTGGCGGGTACCGCCCAGAAGAACAAAGCGCTGGAGGCCATCGCCCAGGCGCTGCTGGACCGGCAGGAGGAGATTCTCTCCGCCAACGCCCGGGATCTGGACGCCGCCCGGGAGAGCGGCATGCGCCAGTCTCTCCAGGACCGGCTGGCCCTGGATGAGAAGCGGATCGCCGGCATTGTGGAGGGGGTGCGGCAGGTGGCCGCGCTGCCCGACCCCATCGGCCAGGTCACAAAGATGGAGAAGCGGCCCAACGGGCTCATCATCGGTCGCCGCCGGGTCCCTCTGGGGGTCATCGGCATCATCTATGAGGCCCGGCCCAACGTGACGGTGGACGCCGCCGCCCTGTGTCTCAAGTCGGGCAACGCGGTCATCCTCCGCGGCGGCAAGGAGGCCCTCCACTCCAACATGGCCCTGACGTCCATCATGCGGGACGCTCTGGAGCGGTCCGGCCTGCCCATGGACTGCGTATCCCTGGTGGCCAGCACCAGCCGGGAGAGCGCCGCCGAGCTGATGGGCCTGACCGAATATCTGGACGTGCTCATCCCCCGAGGCGGCGCGGGCCTCATCCGCTCGGTGGTGGAGAATGCCCGGGTGCCCGTCATCCAGACCGGCGTGGGCGTGTGCCACATCTATGTCCACGAGAAGGCCGACCTGCAGATGGCGGCCGACATCCTCTACAACGCCAAGTGCTCCCGCCCCTCGGTGTGCAACGCCGCCGAGTGCCTGCTGGTGGACCGGGCGGTGGCGGCTCAGTTCCTGCCCATGGCCCAGGTCCGCCTGGCCGACAAGCACGTGGAGTTCCGCGGCTGTCCCGAGACCTGCGCCATCCTGCCCGGCGCGGTGCCCGCCACGCCGGAGGACTGGGACACCGAGTACGGCGACTACATCCTGGCCGTCAAGGTGGTGGAGGACCAGGACGAGGCCACGGACTTTATCGCCGCCCACGGCACCGGCCACTCAGAGGCCATCGTCACCTCCGACTACTTTGCCGCCCAGCGCTTCCTGGACGAGGTGGACGCGGCGGCGGTATATGTCAACGCCTCCACCCGCTTCACCGACGGCTTTGAGTTCGGCCTGGGGGCGGAGATCGGCATCTCCACCCAGAAGATGCACGCCCGGGGCCCCATGGGCCTGGAGGAGCTGACCAGCTCCAAGTACGTCATCTACGGCACCGGACAGGTGCGGTGAGCATAAGCTGGAAGGGACGGTCCTCTCCCGTCTCTTCCAGCTTTTTTCTCTGCTGCCGCCTCGCCGCCCGATTCATAGGTACATACGCTCTCACAGGGCGTATGAATTTTGCCGAGAGGCGGTACTGTTATGGAACACGCCCAAGCGCACGCCAACAGGCAGACCGTGGAGGCACACGCCCAGGACGGGCTGCTGGTGCACTACCTGGGGAGCATCCCCCCGGCCGCCGGCGGCTGCGTGGTGGAGTTTGCCTTCACCCTGCCCGCCGTCCCGCCCGACACCCGCACCGCTGTGGCCATCACGCTGCTGGAGCTGGACAAGGAGGGCCGTGCCTTTCCCCGGGGGATGCGCACCCTGCTCCTCCCCGCCCACCACAGCACCCGGCCCATGGACGTCCAGGCGGAGGGGGTCCATTTCATCCTCCCCGCCGAGCTGGACCTGAGCGAAGACGGCTCCCGCCGCCTGGTGGTCCAGACCGAGTCCCAGTATCTGGACTTCCACGCCCGGTGCGATATGCGGGAATAACAGACCGGGGTCCGGTCCGCACTGTGTGCGGACCGGACCCCGGTTGGTTTATGGGATGATTTTTCCGGCTCAGCGGCCCTTCTTCAGGTCCCGAATCAGCTTCCACGCCTGGATGATCAGGGTGGGCACCAGGGCCAGGCCCACAATGGCCCCCGCCAGCGGCAGGGTGAGGGGCGCCACCTGGAACAGGGTGGTCAGGCCGGGGATGAAGAGCACCGCGGCCAGGAGCACCACGCCGGCGGCAAAGGCGCCCAGGCTGGCCTTGTTGGTGGTCAGGCCCAGGCGGAACAGGGAGGACTCGCCCCGGCAGTTGAAGCCGTGGAACAGCCGGGCCAGGGTGAGGGTGGAGAAGGCCATGGTCATGGCCAGGGCGTCTCCGCCGTTGTTCAGGCCCAGGAAGAAGGCCCCCATGGTGGCGGCGGCGATCAGGGCGCCGTAGACCATGATGCGGGTGAGCAGGGAGCGGGTGAGGATGGGCTCCTTGGGGTCTCTGGGCTTCTGGTCCAGCAGGCCCTTCCCCGCCGGCTCCACGCCAATGGCGATGGCGGGGAGGGAGTCGGTGAGCAGGTTAATGAACAGCAGGTGCACCGCCGCGAAGGGCATGGGCAGGTTGGCCAGGGAGGTGATGAGCACGCAGAAGATGCCCGCCATGTTGCCCGACAGCAGGAAATTGATGGCGTTCTTGATGTTGGTGTACACGCCGCGGCCGTTGACCACCGCCTTGACGATGGTGGCAAAGTTGTCGTCGGAGAGGATCATGGACGCGGCGTCCTTGCTGACCTCGGTGCCGGTGATGCCCATGGCCACACCGATGTCGGCGGCCTTGAGGGCGGGGGCGTCGTTGACGCCGTCGCCGGTCATGGACACGATGCGGCCCTTTCTCTGCCAGGCCCCCACGATGCGGATCTTGTTCTCAGGGGACACGCGGGCATAGACCGAGATCTTCTCCAGCCGCTGGTCCAGCTCATCGTCGCTCATGGCGTCCAGCTCCACGCCGGACAGGGCCTCGTCTCCATCCCGGAAGATGCCCAGCTGGCGTGCGATGGCAGAGGCGGTGATCTTGTGGTCGCCGGTGATCATAATGGTGCGGATGCCGCCCCGCTTGGCGTCGGCCACGGCCTGGATGGCCTCGGGACGGGGCGGGTCGATCATGGAGATCAGGCCCACAAAGGTGAAGTCCCGCTCGTCCTCCAGGGTCAGGGGGCGGACCGCCTCCAGCTCCTTGCAGGCGAAGGACAGCACCCGCAGGCCCTGCCGGGACAGCTCCGTATTCACCCGGGCGATCTCCGCCCGGCGCTCCTGGGTCATCTCCACCTTGCCCTGGCTGGTGAGCAGCCAGGCCGAGCGCTCCAGCAGCACGTCGATGGCGCCCTTTGTGTACAGAGTGGGCACACCCTCCACACTGTGGAAGGTGGACATCAGCTTCCGGTCTGAGTCAAAGGCCAGCTCGCCCAGACGGGGGTGCTGGCGGCGGTAGGCCACCTCGTCCACGCCGATGCGGTTACCCAGCATGACCAGGGCCACCTCGGTGGGGTCGCCGATCTCGGCGCCGGTCTCCTTGTCTGTGGTGGCGTCGCTGGCCAGAAGGGCCTCCTTCAGCAGCAGCCGCTGCACGTCGTTGGCCAGGTCCAGCTGGTCCCCGTCCAGCAGCATGCCGTCGGCGTAAATCTTCTGGGGGGTCATCTTGTTCTGGGTCAGGGTGCCCGTCTTGTCCGAGCAGATAACGGACACGGCGCCCAGGGTCTCCACCGCCTTCAGATCCTTCATGATGGCGTTCTGCCGGGCCATCTTCTGGGTGCCCATGGCCTGGACGATGGTGACGATGGAGGACAGGGCCTCGGGGATGGCGGCCACCGCCAGGGCCACGGCGAACATCAGGGCGTCCAGAATGGGCTTCTGGCGGTACAGGGCCAGGACAAACACCAGGGCGCAGATGGCCATGATGATGATGGCCAGTTTTTTGGAGAAGTTGTCCAGGCTCTGCTGGAGGGGGGTCTTGCGCTGCTGGGTCTGGTTCATCAGGGCGGCCACCTTGCCCAGCTCGGTGTCCATGCCTGTGCCGGTGACCACAAAGACCGCCCGGCCGTAGGTCACCAGGGAGCCGGAGAACACCATGTTCTTCCGGTCGCCCAGGGCCACGTCACCCTTGGGGATCACGTCGGCGGTCTTCTCCACCGCCTCGCTCTCACCGGTAAGGGAGCTCTCGTTGACCTTGAGGGAGTAATTCTCCAGGATGCGGCCGTCGGCCACCACCATGTCGCCGGCCTCCAGCTCCACGATGTCGCCGGGGACCACCTGGGGCGACGGCACCGTGGTGCGCACCCCGTCCCGTATCACCTTGGCGCTGGGCGCGGACATGGCCTTTAGGCTCTCCAGGGACTTTTCCGCCTTGAAGTGCTGCACCGTGCCCAGCACGGCGTTGAGAATGAGCACCGCGAAAATCACGATGGTGCTCTCCGCCTCGCCGGTGGCCAGGGAGATGAGGGCCGCGACGATGAGGATCATCACCATCAGGTCCTTGAACTGCTCCAGGAACACCTGGAGCACCGACTTCTTCTTTCCCTCGCTCAGGGCGTTGGGGCCATACTGCTCCAGGCGGCTCTCCGCCTCCGCCCCGGACAGGCCCTGCTGCCGGTCGCTCTTTACAGACGAGAGGACTTGCTCCGTCTCCAGCGTATGCCAGCGCTGTTTCTCTGTATCCATGTCTGTCCACCTTCACATTTTATGTTTTCATGAGGTAAATCAAATTTCCTAGGGTGAATTATACTATCCCTCTATAGGGGTGTCAATCCCCATTCGTGCAAAAAATTGGGATATTTTAGGCAGCGCTTTATCCTTCCCCAGCAGTTCATAAATTATTCACAATGCCTTCATGATTTAGCCTTAATTATTGGTTATGATGATATCGGATTCAGGAAGAAGAACTTAAAATCCTCCCAACACAACCAATCCCTCTCCAACACCTTTGCAGAACAACACACACACCCAAAAAGCCCCCGGCCGGAAGGCCGGGGGCTTTTTGGGTGTGTGTTGTCCCTATTTTTATCAAAAAGTTGATTGAAATCACATATTCAAGGAAATATCGAACATTTTACTGTCAATTCCATCCAGTTTGTCGCAAACATCTGCAATGCTGTCATACATACCAGTACCCTTGATAGATTCTACTTTATCATTTACTGCTTCTAATTTATCACATATATCCGCAATACTGTCATACATCCCTATCCCTTGGATGGCATCTAATTTATGATTGACCTCGCTCAAATTCTCATTGATCTTCTGCAATTCTTCCCTAATATCACAAAAAATTTCAACCAGCGCTTCACCTAAATCCATTTTTCTCCTCCTTTTTCAACATTTCATATATTTAAAAAGCATCATACACTTCCGCTCCTATTTTGTCAATTAAGGATGGCTCTATTTTCCCGTGCTACTGCACTCACGCCTGACATATTGGTTCAGCGGTTGCAATCTCAGAGCAGTTGGGGTAGAATATAGTGTTAAAATCACTGGATATCATTCCTCGAAGGAGGTTGTTTACATGCGGGACGGATTTATCAAAGTCGCAGCGGGCACGCCCCAGATCAAAGTGGCCGACTGCCGCCACAATGCGGAGGCCTGCTTCACCCTGATGCGGGAGGCGGCCAAGCAGGGCGTCAAGGTGCTGGTGCTGCCCGAGCTGTGCCTTACCGGGTACACCTGCGGGGACCTGTTCCTCCACGACACCCTGCTCCAGGGGGCCGAGGACGCCCTGGCCACCGTGCTGGAGGCCACCCGGAACCTGGACATGGTCACCGCCCTGGGCCTGCCGGTGCGGAACAAATGGGACAACAAGCTGTATAACTGCGCGGCGGTTATACACAAGGGAGAGATTTTGGGCCTGGTTCCCAAGACCGCCCTTCCCAATTACGGCGAGTTCTACGAGGGCAGATGGTTTGCCTCCGGTCAGGGCGTAGAGGCATATATCAGGCTGTGCGGCCAGGATGTGGACCTGTGCGCCCGCCAGCTCTTCGGCTGCCAGTCCATGCCCAACCTGGTCATCGGCGTGGAGATCTGCGAGGACCTGTGGGGCACCCAGCCCCCCTCCGGCCTGCTCTCCGCCGCCGGAGCCACGGTGATGCTCAACCTGTCCGCCTCCGACGAGGTGGTGGGCAAGGCGGAGTACCGCCGCGCCCTGGTCACCGGCCAGTCCGCCCGGCTGGTGTGCGGCTATGTGTACGCCGACGCCGGTGAGGGCGAGTCCACCACCGACATGGTCTTTGCCGGCCACAATCTCATTGCCGAAAACGGCGCCCTGCTGGCTGAGCGGCGCTTTGCCTGCGGCCTGACCGTCAGCGAGATTGACGTGGACCGTCTGGTATACGAGCGGCGGCGCATGAACACCTATACCGCTTCCAAGGAGGCCCTGGAGATCGGGCGGGTCAACTTTGACATGGATACGGAGGAGACCCGCCTGACCCGCCGCTTCTCCCCCACCCCCTTTGTGCCCGAGGACAGCGCGGACCGGGCCGAGCGGTGCGACGAGATCCTGAAGATCGCCGCCCTGGGCCTGAAGCGCCGGCTGGAGCATACCCACGCCGCAGCCGCGGTAGTGGGCCTGTCCGGCGGACTGGACTCCACCCTGGCCATCCTGATCGCCGCCGTGGCCATGAAGCTGCTGGACCGGCCCGCGTCGGACATCATCGCGGTGACCATGCCCTGCTTCGGCACCACCGACCGTACCCGGGACAACGCCGTGGAGCTGGCCGGACGGCTGGGGGCCACCCTGAAGCGCATCGACATCGGCGAGGCGGTGAAGCAGCACTTCAAGGACATCGGCCAGTCCATGGACAACCACGACGTGACCTTTGAGAACGGACAGGCCAGAGAGCGGACCCAGGTGCTGATGGACATCGCCAACCAGTGCGGCGGCCTGGTGGTGGGTACCGGCGACCTGAGCGAGCTGGCCCTGGGCTGGGCCACCTACAACGGCGACCACATGTCCATGTACGGCGTCAACGCCTCCATCCCCAAGACCCTGGTGCGCCATCTGGTGTCCTTTGTGGCCGGGGACAAGGTGGCGGAGGACCCCCGCCTGTCCCACGTGCTGGAGGACATTCTGGACACCCCCGTGTCCCCCGAGCTGCTCCCCGCTGTGGGCGGCGAGATCGCCCAGCGCACCGAGGACCTGGTGGGTCCCTATGAGCTCCACGACTTCTTCCTCTACTATATTATCCGCTGGGGCTTCCCGCCCCGGAAGGTGTTCCGCCTGGCGGAGCAGGCCCTCGGGGACCGGTACGACCGGTCTGTCATCCTCAAGTGGCTGAAGAACTTCTACCGGCGGTTCTTTGCCCAGCAGTTCAAGCGCTCCTGCCTGCCCGACGGCCCCAAGGTGGGCTCGGTGACTCTGTCCCCCCGCGGCGACTGGCGGATGCCCAGCGATGCCTCTGCACGCCTCTGGATGGAGGAGCTTGAGACCCTGAACTGATATTGGCTCTCCCTGCCAGCCGCCTATGGCTCCCCTGCTCGGGCCCGGGCGGCGGCAGAAAAATAACGGGAAAAAATTTTTTCGCAAAATGAATGGAACGTCCTTCCTCAATCGTATTATGGTTGAAACCCCCATGAGGGTTATCTCACGATTGTGGAGGGCAAGAAGATGAAAAAGGTATTGATTGGCACTCTGACTGTGGTATTGGTTCTCACCGTAATCACTGTCGGCGCTTTTGCCGCCGGCCGGGGAAACGGCAGCCGCTTTGCGGGCGCCAACTGGGACGGTATCTGCGACAATTACGGCACCAACTGCCAGGGTACCGGCTACGGCGCGGGCTATGTGGACGCTGACAATGACGGCGTGTGCGACAACTACGGCACCAACTGCCGCGGCACCGGCTGCGGCGCGGGCTATGTGGATGCCGACAACGACGGCATCTGTGACAACTGCGGCACCAATTGCCGCGGCTGCGCCCTGGGCTTTGTGGACGCCGACAATGACGGCATCTGCGACAACTGCGGCACCAATTGCCGCGGCTGCGCCCTGGGCTTTGTGGACGCCAATAACGACGGCATCTGCGACAACTGCGGCACCAACTGCCGCGGCACCGGCTACGGCACGGGCTATGTGGACGCCGACAACGACGGCGTGTGCGACAACTACGGCACCAACTGCCAGGGCACCGGCTGCGGTACCGGCTGTGGCCATGACTCCGGCCACGGCGGCCATCACGGAGGCCGGCACAGCTAAACGGTTCAAATGGGGGAGGTCCATGCGCAGCGAGGCGGAGGCAGGCCGGGCCATCGACCGGTATGGGGATACGGTCCGGCGCATCTGTCTGCTCCATCTGAAAAACCATGCGGACACAGAGGACGTGTTTCAGACGGTGTTTCTGAAATACGTCCTCAGCACCGCTGTGTTTGAGAACGAGGAGCATGAGAAGGCCTGGTTCATCCGGGTCACCCTCAACGCATGCCGGGACCTGCTGCGGAGCTTTTTCCGCAGCAGGACAGTGCCCCTCCACGCCCTGGCGGATATCCCCGCCGACGTACCCGAGGAGCACCGGGAGGTGCTGGAGGCGGTGGCCGCTCTGCCGGAAAAGTACCGGGAGCCGGTCTATCTCCACTACTACGAGGGCTACTCCGCCGTGGAGATCGGCCGGATTCTGGACAAGAATCCCAACACGGTGTACACCCTCCTCACCCGGGCCAGAAAGCTGCTGAAAGACAGGCTGGGAGGTGACGACCATGGAGGATAAGCTGCACGCCGCCTTTGACAGCGTCCATGCCGAAGCGGAGCTGAAAGAGCGCACCCTGGCCTTCCTGGCCCGGGCCGGTGAGGAGGCCCCCGTCCGGAGGCGTCCCGCCGCCCGGCTGCGCCGCACCATCGCGGCCGCGGCGGCCTGCCTGCTGGTGCTGGTGGGCGCCGGGAGCTATTACGCGGTGCTGGTACCGGTGTCCGCCATCAGCGTGGACGTGAACCCCTCTCTGGAGCTGTCCCTCAACCGGCTGGACCGGGTCATCTCAGTGAAAGGCTTCAACCCGGAGGGCGAGGCCCTGGCCAGCTCCCTGGACGTGACCTTCCAGCCCTATACCCAGGCGTTGGAGGAGATTTTGTCCAGCGAGACCGTGTCCGCCTATCTGGCGGCTGACGACGCCGTGTCCATCACTGTGGCCTGCGACGACCCGGACAAGAGCGCCCAGATGCTCTCCGCCGCCCAGGCCTGCGCCCAGGGGTGCGGCCGGGTGTACTGCCACGAGGGCAGCAGCAGCGATCTGGAGGAGGCACACCACGCTGGCATGTCGGTGGGAAAGTATCAGGCCTTTCTGGAACTCCAGGCCCTGGACCCCTCTGTTACCGAGGAGGAGGTACAGGCCATGTCCATGAAGGAGATCCGGGCCAGGATCGCCGCTCTCTCCTCCGGTGAGCCCTACACCTCATCCGGTCAGGAAAGCCAATCACAATCCAGCAGCTCCGGTCAACCGCAGTCCGGCTCCGATACCGGCGGCGGCCAACAGGGCGGCTGCTCCGGCAGCGGAAACGGCCAGCAGACCGGCTCCGGCAGCTCGGGAAGCCAGAACGGCCAGCAGGCCGGCTCCGGCAGCTCGGAAAGCCAGAGCGGCCACCACGGCCACGGAAACAGCGGCCATCAGGGCCACGAGTGAGCTGGAAATCATAGATACCAGAAGAGGTTGAGCATTTTGAACCGCTATTTGGACCTGTTTTTGACCTTTGCCAAGCTTGGCGCCTGCACCTTTGGCGGCGGGTACGCCATGCTTCCCATTCTCCAGCGCGAAGTGGTGGAGAAGCGGGGCTGGGCCACCGAGGACCAGCTGGCCGACTATTACGCCGTGGGACAGTGCACCCCCGGCATCATTGCGGTGAACACCGCCACCTTTGTGGGGTACACCCAGGCCGGGTGCCTGGGCGGCGTTCTGGCTACCCTGGGCGTGGTGTTCCCCTCCATCGTCATCATCTGCATCATCGCCGCCTTCCTCCAGAACTTTGCCGACTTCCCGGTGGTCATCCACGCCTTTGCCGGCATCCGGGCCTGCGTATGCGCTCTGATCTTCTCCAGCGTCATCAAGCTGGCGAAGGGTTCTGTGGTAAACTGGTGGTCCGCCGTCATCTTCCTGGTGGTGCTGGTGCTGTCCGCCTTCCTGGGGCTATCCCCGGTGCTGCTGGTCATCCTGTCCGGCGTGTGCGGCCTGGCCATCACCTCCTGCATCCGCTACCTGAAGCGGGGAGAGGAGGCGGCGAAATGATTTTTCTCCGGCTGTTCTATGAGTTCTTCAAGGTGGGGCTTTTCTCCGTGGGCGGCGGCCTGGCCACCCTGCCCTTCCTGCGCCACCTGGGCGAGGTGAGCGGCTGGTTCTCCGCCGCCGACCTGGC
Organism: Pseudoflavonifractor intestinihominis; assembly: GCF_040096055.1. Classification (NCBI taxonomy): domain Bacteria; kingdom Bacillati; phylum Bacillota; class Clostridia; order Eubacteriales; family Oscillospiraceae; genus Pseudoflavonifractor; species Pseudoflavonifractor intestinihominis. The sequence goes on along the minus strand of NZ_JBBMFK010000021.1, from coordinate 50,183 downwards.
CAACATGGTGGCCGTGTCCGAGTCCACCCCCGGCGCTATGGGCATCAACATGGCCACCTATGTGGGCTTCACTGTGGGCGGCCAGTCCGGCCTGCCTGGCGGAAACGTGGTGGGCGCGGTCATTGCCACCCTGGGCCTGGTGGCCCCCTCCATCCTGGTGATCCTCATCATCGCCAAGTTCCTCCAGAAGTTCCGCCAGAGCCGGGTGGTGGACGGCGTGTTCTCCGGCCTGCGCCCCGCCTCCACCGGCCTGATCGCCGCCGCCGGGCTGTCGGTGGCCCAGATCGCCCTGCTCACCGGCGTGGCCTGGACCGGCTGGAACTCCCTCACCGCCGTCATCAACTGGAAAGGCGTGGTGCTGGCCGCCGCAGTCTTTGTCTGTATGCAGGTCAAGGCCCTCAAAAAGCTCCACCCCATTGTGTACATCGCCGCCGCTGCGGTCATCGGCGTGGTGTTCCAGTTCTGAAACCGTTCCGAGAATAACAATACGGCTCCCTTCCGGTTTGGAAGGGAGCCGTATTGTTTTGTCTGTTATCACAGCTGGGCGTCACAGAAGGCGCAGCAGTCCACGCCGCCGTTCTTTTTCACCAGAGGGGGGAGGTAGTGGTCGGTCTGGGTGATGCAGTTGGGGTTGTGGCACACAGGCTGGGTGCCGATCTCCACGGCATCGGTGTCCATGCGGGGCTGGTTGGCCAGCTCGATGAGGAGGGACATGCGGGCAAACATGCCGTACCGGGCCTGCTCGAAGTAGACCGCCCGGGGATCGTCGTCCACGTCGATGGAGATCTCGTCCACACGGGGCAGGGGATGCATCACCAGCAGATCCTTCCGGGCCCGCTCCAGCTTGCTGCGGGTGAGGACGTAGATGCCCTTGTTCCGCTCGTACTCCAGGGGGTCCACAAAGCGCTCCCGCTGGATGCGGGTCATATAGAGCACGTCCAGCTGGGGCATGACGGTCTCCAGGCCGGTGACCTCCACGAACCACATGCCGTTCTCCCGCATGAAGGCCCGCATATACTCGGGCACCGCCAGCTCACGGGGGGAGATGAGGTAAAACTTGATATCCTTGAACTTGGCCATTGCCTTGATCAGGGAGTGGACGGTGCGGCCATTCTTCAGGTCGCCGCACAGGCCCACAGACAGGCCGTCCACGCCGCCGTGGAGCCGGGTGATGGTGGTCAGGTCGGCCATGGTCTGGGTGGGGTGCATATGCCCGCCGTCGCCGGCGTTGATCACAGGCACGTTGGAGTACAGGGAGGCCGCCTTGGCCGCGCCCTCGCGGGGATTCCGCATCACCACCACGTCGGCGTAGCCGGAGACCATCTTGATGGTGTCCTTCAGGGTCTCGCCCTTGGCGGTGGAGGTGGACTTGGGGTCGGCAAAGCCGAACACCGAGCCGCCCACCCGGAGCATAGCCGTCTGGAAGGAGAAATTGGTCCGGGTGGAGGGCTCATAGAAGAGACTCGCCATCACCTTTCCCCTACAGGCGTCCATGTAATCGGCGGGATGGTCAATAATATCGCTGCAGCGCCGGTACAGCGCGTCCCATTCCGCTCGAGGTAGATCACCAAAATCAATCAGATGCCGCATGCCCATCTTCCCCCATTTTATTTTTCGGATTATAATATCATATTTTTGACCCCGGGACAAGGAGTGTTTTCACTAATTTCCGTGGTTTTTCCCGCTCCGCTCTATCAAACTCTACTGACCGGACGGACGGCCCAGTTTTTGTCAGAAATTTTCCGCATGTTTTGGGCTGTTTCACCCCATGCTAAAGGCAATTCAGTCTTCTGATTTCCGGAGGTGCGGGCATGGCGAAATGGTTCTGGTACTTTGTGCTGTACAGCTTTGTGGGGTTCGTGCTGGAGGTGCTCTTTGCCCGGGCCACGGGCAACCCCAAGCGGGACCGGAAGTGCCACCTCTTCCTCCCCCTCTGTCCGGTGTACGGCCTGGGTGCGGTGCTCATCCTGCTGCTGCCCCCCGCTGTTCTGGCCAATCCCCTGCTGCTGTTTCTCTGCGGCTCCCTGGTCGCCACCGCCGCCGAGTACGCCATGGCCGTGGTGTACCACTACGCCGCCGGAGTGGACTTCTGGGACTACAGCCACCTCCCCCTCCAGCTGGGGGGACGGGTGTGCCTGCTCTTCTCCGGGCTGTGGGGCCTGCTGGCCCTGGGACTCATGTCCCTGATCCAGCCCTGGGCCTCGGTGCTCCTCCCCACCATCCCGCTCTGGGCCACCCTCGCCGCCGCCGTTCTGGTGGCCGCTGACGCCGTTCTCACCTTTTACGTCCTGCGGCGAGAGCGGAGCACTGAGGCGCTCCGGTGGTACCTCCGGCTGGGACACGGCCAGAAGCGGGAACAGACCTCCTGACAAAAAACGCCCCCGCCGTTTACCGGCGGGGGCGTGAAAGCGTATGTGAAGCGCGGTTATTTGGGCTTGGATATCTTTTCAATGATGACGGCCAGCAGGGCGATGATTCCCATGCCGATGGCGGCGTTCAGGGCAGCCAGAACCTCCAGCATGCCCGTTCCTGTGAACGCAATGGCGACCAGCAAGAGAGCCACTCCCAGGCTTCCGATAGACACTGCTTTCCAGATACCCATAGCGCCTCACCCCTTTCTTTTACTTTATGTGAAAATTTCAGCTCTCCGCACCTGCGGTGATGGAGTCCACCATCTGCTTGGCCTCCTCCAGCGTAAAGCTGCCGCTGATGGAGCCCTCAATGTTGCCGCTCTTCCAGGCCACGGTGCGCCAGTCCCCGTTGGTCATGATGTAGTAGGTGATACCGTTGTGGAGATACTCGGTCACCGGCTGATCGTCCTTCATATACACCGTGGTGCGGCCGGCGTCCCCGTCCTCAAGGAGGCTGAGATGGACCATCAGGTACTCCTCTCCGCGCACGTACACGCCGTCAAACTCCACGCTGCTCAGCATGTCCATGGCCTCCGCCTCTTCCAGCGCAAAGCCATCGGGCACCCAGGCCGGAACCAGACCCGCGTCCAGGTGATAGTCCTCCAGGGCTTCGGCCAGGCTGTCGTAGTACTGATAGTCCGGCTCTATGACCTGACCGATGTTCTCCGCTTCGGGCCGCTCCTGGGACCACCGGGGGATGGAGTCCACCATCCGCTTGGCCTCCTCCAGGGTGATGCCGCCGGTGATATATCCGGAGACATGGCCGTCCTGCCAGGCCACCGCATAGCCACCGTCACAGGCATAGATGCGGAATTCCACGCCGTTGTGGACATAGCACACCGCCTCGCCGGTGACATCCGCAAACACGGGGGCCTCCACCGCGCTCTCATCGTCCCACCACTCCAGGTGGATGGCCAGGGTCTTTTGGGCCTGGCTGTTGTCATAGACCGCGTGGACCGTGGTCACCCTGCTGTCAAGGCCGCTGGTCCCGCCGCTGATGTCGCACTTCTCAAACCCTGCGGGCCGCCAGGTGGGGGCCAGACGGGCGTCCAGACGGTAGGCGGTCAGCATGGACTGGAGGCTGTTGCCCAGGGGCACATAGTCCGGGCTGGGGGCTGTATAGACTATCTCTCCCTCCGGCCGGGTGATGGACCGGACTAGCTCTTCCGCCATCTCCACCGTCAGGTCGCCGGCCAGATCGCCGGTCAGGTCCTCCCGGTTCCACAGGACCCGGGCCGTGCCGTCCCCTGTGTCCATGATATAGTAGGAGGTGCCGTCGCAGACGTACTGCTCCGTGTCCCTCTCCCCTGCGGCCGCGAGAGAGGTGGACGCGCTCTCCAGGTCATAGCGGACGATCTCCACATCGTACCCCTTGCCCGCGCTGTCCCGCCACTGGGCTGTGATCAGCGTGGACTGCATCTCCTGAGACACCTGGGCGCTCTCAGTCAGGGTGCCGAAGCCCTCTGCCTCCCCCGGGGTCCAGTTGGGGGCCATGGGGGCGGTGATGCCGTTGGCGTCCAGCGCGTCCTGGAGGGTGGCATAGTCCCCCTCCACGGCGGCGCTGCTCACCTGGGCCGCCCCGGTGCCCGGGAACCAGAACTCCTCCCGGCCCCATTTGGCGAAGAAGCCCAGCACGTCGATCCCCGCCGCTTGGCAGATCAGCAGGCAGCTGGCAGCCGTCACCGCTGCCACAGCCGCAATACGGGCGGCAAGGCGCCGTCTCCGGGGCCTGCGTGCCCCGGGGAGCACCTTTAATCCGGGCTGCTCCTGCCCAGGCTCCCTGTCTCCCCGGATCAGATCCCTGTGCTTCTCGCGGAAGGTTCTAAGCGCCTCCTCTGCGTCAAACTCGGATGCCTCCGGCTCCAGGTCCTCCATGGCCGCCAGGCAGCGATCCACCACCGCGGGGTCAAAGTCTTCCTCCTCCATCTGGTCCAGATAGTCGGAGAGCTCCTCGAGCCGCTCCTCCGGCTCCATGTCGTTCCACCGTTGTTCAGGCATCCTTGTTCACCTCCTTCTTATCGTCCGTAAAAACAGACGATAAAAGCGCCATATGGCGCTTTCCGCGCCCCTTTCATAAAGAATATCGCATCACTGCGGCGTTTCGTTACAGGGCGCGGGTATTTTTTTGTTTTTTTCCATCAGCTCCCGGCACCGTCCCCTGGCCCGGAAGAGCCTGGTGCGGGAATTGAGCTCAGAGATGTCCAATTTTCGGGCGATCTCCTCGTGGCTCAGCTCTTCCTCGTAGTACAGGAGCAAAATCTCCCGCTCCCTGGGCGTCAGCCCCTCAGGCAGCGCGTCCGACAGTGCCTCCTCCTCCCGCTGGGGGGCGGCCAGGTCAAAGTCCTGCTCCAGCGGCACCTCCACCCGGTTCCGGGCCGCCCGCACCTCGGTGAGGATCAGGTGCTGGAGGGTCTTCCACAGCCACCCCGACGGGTTGGGGTGCTCCGCCACCTGGTCCTGTTTGCGCAGCAGCAGCACAAAGGCGTCCTCCACCAGCTCCTCGGCGATCTCCATCCGCCGCAGCTGGGCGTAGGCGTACCGCACCATTTTGGGCGCGTTGTGCCGGTAGAGATCGGTGAACCACTGGTCCATATTCTGTTGCACCGGTCAGCGCACCCCCCTCCGCCGTTCTTTTTACCGCCTGGAATTTACATATGTTATTTTATCATAGCAAATTTTCCCGTGTGATGCAAGCAGCCCGCCCTCTGCCGGGGGTGTCCGAACGGGACAGAAAACGGCGGGCCCCGTAAGCACGGAGCCCGCCGCAATACACTTTTTCTTACTCCAGCACCGCGCCGCGGGCCGCGCTGGTCACCAGCTTGGCGTACCGGGCCAGATAGCCGGTCTTGACCTTGGGCTCGGGGCACACCCACTTGGCCTTGCGCTGGGCCAGGGTGTCCTCGTCCACCAGCAGGTCGATCTTGCAGTTGAGGATGTCGATGGCGATCATGTCCCCCTCCTCCACGAAGGCGATGGGGCCGCCCTGGGCCGCCTCGGGACAGACGTGGCCGATGGAGGCGCCCCGGGTGGCGCCGGAGAAGCGGCCGTCGGTGATGAGGGCCACCTCCTTGTCCAGGCCCATGCCGGCGATGGCGCTGGTGGGGTTGAGCATCTCCCGCATGCCCGGGCCGCCCTTGGGGCCCTCATACCGGATGACCACCACGTCGCCGGAGACGATCCTGCCCTGGTAGATGGCCTGGATGGCGTCCTCCTCGCTGTCAAAGACACGGGCGGGGCCGGTGTGGACCATCATCTCCTCGGCCACCGCGGACTGCTTGACCACGCAACCCTCGGGGGCCAGGCTGCCCTTGAGGACGGCGATGCCGCCGTAGGGGGAGTAGGGGTTGTCGATGGGCCGGATGAGCTCCGGGTCCAGATTCTCCACCCCCTCCAGGTTCTCGGCCACCGTCTTGCCGGTGACCGTCATGACGGAGGTATCCAGCAGGTCCTTCTTGGTCAGCTCCTTCATGACGGCGTACACGCCGCCCGCCCGGTCCAGGTCCTCGATGTAGGTGTCCCCGGCAGGGGCCAGGTGGCACAGGTTGGGAGTCTTGCGGGAGATCTGGTTGGCGTACTCCAGGTCCAGCTCGATGCCGCACTCGTGGGCAATGGCGGGCAGGTGGAGCATGGAGTTGGTGGAGCAGCCCAGTGCCATGTCCAGGGTCTCGGCGTTGTGGAAGGCGGCCTCGGTCATGATGTCCCGGGGACGGATGTCCTGCTTCACCAGCTCCATGATCTGCATGCCGGTGTGCTTGGCCAGCCGCAGGCGGGCGGACATGACGGCGGGGATGGTGCCGTTGCCCCGCAGGGCCATGCCGATGCCCTCGGTGAGGCAGTTCATGGAGTTGGCGGTGTACATGCCCGAGCAGGAGCCGCAGGTGGGGCAGGCGTTGTTCTCGTAGTCCTCCACGCCGGCCTCGTCCAGCTTGCCCGCCTTGTAGGCGCCCACGGCCTCAAACATGTGGCTCAGGCAGGAGCGGCGGCCGTCCTGGAGCCGGCCGGCCAGCATGGGGCCGCCGGAGCAGAAGATGGTGGGGATGTTGAGCCGGGCGGCGGCCATCAGTAGACCGGGCACGTTCTTGTCGCAGTTGGGCACCATGACCAGGCCGTCGAACTGGTGGGCCAGGGCCATGGCCTCGGTGGAGTCGGCGATCAGGTCACGGGTCACCAAGGAGTACTTCATGCCGATGTGGCCCATGGCGATGCCGTCGCACACGGCGATGGCCGGGAACACGATGGGGGTTCCCCCCGCCATACGCACGCCCGCCTTCACCGCCTCCACGATCTTGTCCAGGTTCATATGGCCGGGGACGATCTCGTTCTGGGAGGAGACAATGCCGATGAGGGGGCGTTCCAGCTCCTCTTTGGTGTACCCCAGGGCGTAGAACAGGGAGCGGTTGGGGGCGCGCTCCACACCTTTTGTCACGTTATCGCTTCTCATGGCAGAGTCCTCCTTATTAAATTCGTCACCGTTGTATGATGACGCTTGCATTGTATGACTACATATTATATGATAGAGAAAACAATGTCAAGTCCGGGGAGGATGTTTGAATGGAAAAACAGAGCCTGACCCAGCAGACGGCCCAGCGGCTGTATGGAAGGATCGTGACAGAGGGCGGCCTGGCCCCCGGGGATAAGCTGCCCAATGAGCTGGACCTGTCCCGGGAGCTGGGGGTGAGCCGCACCACCCTGCGGGAGGCGGTGCGGATGCTGGTGGCCCAGGGGGTGCTGGAGGTGCGCCGGGGCAAGGGCACCTTTGTGTCCGCCCGGGTGGAGGACATCGACGACTTCGGCTTTTCCGGTCTGCGCCGGGTGAAGGGCCAGCTGCGGGACCTGTTCGAGCTGCGGAGCATCTTTGAGCCCCAGGCGGCCATGCTGGCCTGCCGCCGGGCCACCACGGAGGAGCGGGCGGACATTCTGGCCAGAGGAAAGGAAGTGGAGGACTGCATCCGCTCTGGGGCTGACCGCACCCGGGCCGACGCCGCCTTTCACGCCGCCATTGTCCGGGCCACCCACAACGAGTTTATGGTGCGCCTTCTCCCCCTCATCCAGCGGGCGGTGGCCACTGCGGTGGAGGCCGGAGAGGAGGCGGAGCGGCTGGCAGCAGACACCCTGCGGGACCACGCGCTGCTGCTGGAGTTCTTCGCCCGGGGGGATGAGGAGGGCGCCCGCCACGCCATGGCCATCCATATGCGACACGCCATGGACGAGATGGGCCTGAGCGAGGACGGTGAGGCAGCGCCCTGAATTCCCCGCCCATCTCCGGCATCCGCCTGACGGCAGAACAGCGCCTGACATAAGATCTTTCAAGTTTCAAGATAATCCGCCCGGTATTTCCGTACAGCAAGGCCGGCGGCTTTCCTTCGTGAAAGCCGCCGGCCTCTTTTCACATCCCTCCCGCGTACAGCACAGGAAAAATCCACAAAAAATCCGTCCCTGTATTGTGGATTGCGACGTTTTTCTCCCCCTGCAATAAAAGTCCGTTTTATATCCCTCATCTTGTATTACTCTGATCGTCGAAATAATCCATCCGCTGTCCCCCGCTTCATAAAAGGTGAAACATGAAGACACATCTGATCGCTCATACCATCACCAGCCCGGACGGCAGCCAGCCGCCCCTCGTCCAGACCCTGGCGGAGCACAGCCGGAATACCGCCCGGCTCTGCGCCGCCATCTGCCGCCCGCTGGGCCTGGAAAAGCTGGGCGCGCTGACCGGCTGGCTCCACGACATGGGCGAGGCCGCCCAGCCCGTCCAGGAACACATCCGGCAGCAGACCGGGGAAAAGCCCAACCACTCCGCCGCCGGTATGCGGTGGCTCTGGGAGCAGACCGCCGGACAGAGCGACTCCGTCCGGCTGGCCGGGCAGATGGCCGCCCTGGCCATTGGCTGCCATCACAGCGGCCGCTGCGACTATCTGTCGCCCGACGGCAGCCGGCCCTGGCTGGAGCGGATGGACACCCGGCAGGCCCAGGCCCTCTACGGCGAGAGCGTGGACGCCTTCTTCTCCGACTGCTGCACCAGGCAGGAAATGGAATCCCTCATCCAGGCGGCCGCCCTGGAGGTGGCCGCGCTCTACAAAAGGTCCAAAACCATCCTTCCAAAGGGAGAGGATAGGCAGCAACGCCAGGATGCCCTCCAGTTCGGCCTGGGGCTGGCCCAGCGGTTTCTCTTCAGCGCCTTGGTGGACGCCGACTGGACCGATACGGCCAGCTTTATGGGCCGGACGCCCCTTCCCCCCTTTCCCTCCGACCGCCAGCGCCAGGCAACCTGGGACCTGCTCTCCGGCCGGATGGAGCGCTTTATCCGCTCCATGGAGGCGCGGCGGCCCATTGACCTGCTGCGGCAGGAGATCTCCGGCCAATGCCTGGCCGCCGCAGAGCATCTTCCGGCCGGCATCTACCGGCTGTGCGTCCCCACCGGCGGTGGCAAGACCTATTCCGCCCTGCGGTTCTGCGTGGAGACGGCCCGGCGGCAGAACGCCCGGCGGCTGTTCTACTTTGCCCCCTATAAGTCCATCACCCGGCAAAATGCCGACAACATCCGCAGGGCCCTGGGGGCGGAGTACGTCCTGGAGCACCACTCCGACGTTCTGTTTGAGCCGGACCAGCAGGACCAGCGGGAGCGGTGGCTCGCCCTCAGCCAGCGCTGGCAGGGTTCGCCGGTGATCTGCACCACCATGGTCCAGCTGCTGGACGCCCTGTTCGCCGCGCCCCGGCAGAACGTGCGGCGGCTGGCCGCCCTGGCCGGTTCGGTGCTCCTGCTGGACGAGGTCCAGGCCCTGCCCCTGCGGCATACCTGCCTGCTCACCCTGGCCCTGAACACCCTGCCCCATCTGTTCGGCTGTACTGTCCTCCTGTGCACCGCCACCCAGCCCGACCTGACCCAGGTCCCCTATCCCCTTCAGTTCTCCCCCGACAGAGACCTGGTGCCCGACTATCAGGCCCGGTTCCAGCAGTTCAGGCGGACCAGGGTCATCCCCCCGGCAGTCCAGGGAGAGCAGCTCCTCCCTGCCATTGCGGACTTTGTGGCCGGTCTGCTGAGGGAAAACCGGAGCATTCTGGTGGTCCTCAACACCAAGGGGACGGTCAACCGGCTCTTTGACGCCCTGGCCCCCCTGATGCCGCCGGACTGTCCTCTGTTCTGCCTCACCACCTATCTCTGCCAGCAGCACCGGGATGATGTTCTGGCCCAGGTCACCCGGCGGCTGGGCGACGGCCTGCCCCTTGTGTGCATCAGCACCCAGCTCATCGAGGCGGGGGTGGACCTGAGCTTTGACTGCGTGGTCCGGGACCTGACCGGCCTGCCCAGCATCGTCCAGGCCGCGGGCCGCTGCAACCGCCACGGTGACGACGGCTGCCGCCCGGTCTATCTGATTGAATGTGCGGGGGAGTATCTGGACGCCCTGCCGGAAATCCATGACGGCAGAGAGATCACCCGCGCACTGCTGGCCCAGCTGCCGCCCGGCGCGGACCTGCTCTCTCCCCAGGTCATCCAGATGTACTACCAGCGCTGCTACAGCGGCCCCAGGCGCCGGCTGGACATGCAGTATCCCGTCTCCCCCGGCGGCTGTGCCGCCACCACCATGGTGGACCTGCTCAGCTCCAATCTCCGGGGCGTCCAGGCCTTCCTGGAGCAGGGGCGGCGACCGGAACGTCTCAAAGACCTCTGCCAGGCCTTCGGCACGGCGGAGGCCGCCTTTGAGGCCATCCCCGACGAAACCGTCCCGGTGCTGGTGCCCTACGGCGGTGGAAAGGGCAAGCTGCTCCGGCTTCAGTCCGCCGGCGGGACCCCGTCCCTGCTGCGGGAACTGCAGCCCTATACCGTCTCCCTCAGCCCCAGCCAGTGCCAGCGCCTGGGGACCGCGCTCTATCCGGTCCTGGACGGCGCGGCCCTCGCCCTCCGGGAGCCCTATTACGACAGCGCCCACAAGGGGCTCTCGTTCACACCCGGCGGCATGGCCGCTCTCGTCCTATGACACGGCAGGAATTTTCAGAGAGGAGGAATTGCTCTTGCAGTACAGCAACACCATTTCGCTCCACGTCTGGGGCCGCTACGCCCTGTTCAGCGACCCCATCACCCGGGTGGGCGGCGAGAAGTTCAGCTATCCCATCCCCACCTACCAGGCGATCAAGGGGATTCTGGAGAGCGTCTATTGGAAGCCGTCCTTCCTCTGGGTGCCCGACGCCGTCCGCGTCATGAACCCCATCGAGACCGAGTCCAAGGGCATCCGGCCCATCCGGTACAACAACGGCACCAACGACCTGTCCATCTACACCTATCTGGTCAACGTATCCTATCAGATCCAGGCCCACTTCGAGTGGAACCCCCACCGGCCCGACCTGGCCGGCGACCGCAACGAGCACAAGCACTATTTCATCGCCAAGCGCATGCTGGAGTGGGGCGGCCGGCGTGACATTTTCCTGGGCACCCGGGAGTGCCAGGGCTACGTGGAGCCCTGTGAATTTCACGAGGGCCCCGGCGCTTACGACGGCACGCCGGCCGTGCCCTTCGGGCTCATGGTCCACGGCATCACCTATGCCGACGAGGACGGCAGCGGCCGGATGAGCCAGCGCCTGTGGCGGCCCGTCATGGAGGACGGGGTGATCCGGTTCATCCGGCCGGAGGAGTGCCCCGTCATCCGGCCCATCCACAGGCAGCGGCCCAAGTCCTTTGCGCTGGGCCAGAACGTGCAGGGCTGCGACGCGCTGTATCAGGAGGTGACCCGGGATGGGCTGGCTTGACCGGTGCTATCAGACCTACGAAAAGAATCTGTCCCAGGTGGGCAAGCCCTCCGCCTCTCTCCGCTTCGGCTGGGACGCCCCCATGCTGCTGCCGGTGGCCCACACCACCCAGAAGGTCAACGTGGAGGTCAGCCTCTCCCCCGGCGGCACGTTTCTCTCCGCCCGTGTGCTCCGCTCCGACGAGATGACCACCGTCATCCCCTGCACCGAGGCGTCCGCCGCCCGCACATCCGGGCCGGTGCCCCACCCGCTGGCGGACAAGCTGCGGTACGTGGCGGGAGACTACGCCGCCTGCGGCGGCGCCAAAAAGCCCATGTGGACGGAGTACCTCGCCCAGCTGCAGGCCTGGTGCGACTCCCCCTTCGGGGTGGATGGGATACGGGCGGTCCTGGCCTACCTGAGGCAGGGCTGCCTCGTCCGGGACCTTGTGTCCTTTCACATTCTGTTCGCTGACGATGGGGGCCGCCTGCTGAAGAAGTGGACCGGCCCGAAGGAGGACATGCCCCCTATCTTTCAGTCCGTCACAGGCGGAGACCAGTCCGAGGCCTTTGTCCGCTTTCAGGTGGGCGGGGACGATCTCTCCTCCAACCCGGCGGTCTGGGACTGCTACACCCGGTACTACCTGTCCACGCTGAAGGACACGGGCTTCTGCTACGTACAGGGCAGAGAGATGCCCGTGTCCCTGCTCAGCCCCTATAAGATCCGCAGCGCCGGCGACCGGGCCAAGCTGATCTCCAGCAACGACAACACAAATTTCACCTTCCGAGGCCGGTTTGAAACTGCCGGCGAGGCCCTCTCCATCGGGTATGAGACCACCCAGAAGGCCCACAGCGCCCTGCGGTGGCTGGTGGGGCGGCAGGGAATTCAGAACGGCGATCAGGCCATTCTGGTCTGGGGCGCCGAGAACGAGCCCATCCCCCCTGTCACCGGGGACGCCTGCGACATTGTCCAGTCCAGCCGCAGCGACCTGGATGACGATGACCTGGGCAGCCCCTTGGACGCCGCCGCCGACCTGCCCCGCACCCGGGAGGCCTTTGCCGCCGCATTCCAAAAGGCCATCCGGGGATACCGCCGCGCTCTGCCGGAGCACAGCCAGGTCAGCGTGATGGTGCTGGATTCCGCCACGCCGGGCCGGCTGTCCATCCGGTACTACAGGGAGCTCCAGGGCTCCCGCCTGATGGACCACATCGCGGACTGGCACAGGTCCTTTGCCTGGGCGCTGCATTACCGCAAGCTGCAGACCCGGGAAAACGGGAAAAAGGTCCTGCTCCCTCTTGTCTTTGAGGGCGCGCCCGCACCGGCAGACATCGCGGCGGCCGCCTACGGCGCCAAAGCGGATGAAAAGCTCCGGCAGCAGACCGTGGAGCGGCTGCTGCCCTGCATCACGGAGGGGAGGCCCTTCCCCAGAGACATCATGCTGTCGGCCGTCCGCCGGGCCTCCCACGGCATCGCCATGGAGCCCTGGGAGGCAAGCAAGACCCGCAGCATTGCCTGCGCCCTGGTGCGCGGCTACCACCACCGGAACCTGAAGGAGGAATACACCATGGCCCTTGATGAAACCTGCAGCGACCGCAGCTATCTGTTTGGCCGCATCCTGGCCTGTGGGGAGCAGCTGGAGCAGTACGCCGTCTACAACACCTCTGGCGACAGGAGCTCCCGCCCCACCAATGCCCTGCGGTATGAGGTGGCCTTCACCCAGCACCCGGCCAGGACCCTGGCGCTGCTGCGCAAGCAGCTGGAGCCCTATCTGGAGCGTCTGATCAAGGCGCGGAAATCCACCTATGCCGGCGACCTGATGCTCCAGCTCATCGCCCGCATTCCGGCGGACCAGTTCAACGATCAGCCCCTCACCGAGCTGTACCTGCTGGGCTACGCCTGCCAGCGGGCAGAATTCTTCAAAAAAGCGGACGCAGTCTCTGACGCAGACGAATAGAGGAGGAGATATCCATGGAATCCCTGCAGAATAAGATCGACTTCGCCCTTGTGATCGCGGTCCACCACGCCAACCCCAACGGCGACCCCCTCAACGGCAACCGCCCCCGGGAGACATACGAAGGCTACGGCGAGATCTCCGACGTCTGCCTCAAGCGGAAGATCCGCAACCGGCTGATGGATCTGGGCGCCAGCGTGTTCGTCCAGTCGGACGACCGGCGCAACGACGACTTCCGCAGCCTGAAGGACCGGGCCGACGCCTGCCCCGCCCTGGCCGGCGCCCTGAAGGCCAAGGACCGGGAGGCATACGCCAGGGCCGCCTGCGAGACCTGGATGGATGTGCGCAGTTTTGGGCAGGTGTTCGCCTTCAAAGGCAAGGACGACGGCGTATCCGTGGGCATCCGGGGACCCGTATCCATCCACCCCGCGTTCAGCGTAGACCCCATCAGCATTGACAGCCTGCAGATCACCAAGAGCGTCAACAGCGTCACCGGCGACAAGAAATCCAGCGATACCATGGGCACCAGGCACCGGGTGGGCTTTGCCGTCTACACCACCTTCGGCAGCATCAACTGCCAGCTGGCCGAAAAGACCGGCTTCACCGCCGGGGACGCCGACCTCCTGAAGGAAGCCCTGCGCACCCTCTTTGAAAACGACGCCTCTTCCGCCCGGCCCGACGGCAGCATGGAGGTCCTGCGGCTCTACTGGTGGCAGCACAACTGCAAGAGCGGCCAGTATCCCTCCGCCAAGGTGCACCGGCTGCTCCACGTGGAGAAAAAGACCGATCTCCTCCGGGATATCCAGGACTACGCCATCACCTGCGGCGAGCTGCCCGGTCTGGCGGCCGAAGTCTATGACGAGTCCTGACGGCTACCTGCAGATGTCCGGCATCCAGCACTTCTCCTTCTGCCGGCGGCAGTGGGCCCTGGCCTGCATGGAGCGTCCGCGGACCGCAGAAAACACTGCGGGGCATCCCGGGCGACGGGGCCCGGCGCTGCCGGGATGAGACTGCACAGCCGCTGATTGCGCCGTTCTCCGCCCGGAGAACGTGGATAGAAATGTCATGGAGTGCCTGCGGAGCAACACCACCGAACGTCGTCCTTCTCAGGGAGGACGCGGATAGAAATGATGAGCAGCGCAAGCAGAAGACCGGGACCTATGGTCGTCCCCCTCAGGGAGGACGTGGGTAGAAATGACATTCGGGACGTCCGGGAGCTGATGGAGGACGCGGATTGAAATGAGTTGCGCACCGGCAAGTGGTTCCGCATGGGCAAGCCGCCCTCTCTCAGAGGGCGTGGATAGAAACGCCATTCCCCCGCACCAATTTATCTTCAACTGCGGCGCCCTACCCTTCCCTGCGTCCATCCGCCGCAAGCGGCAGCCCAGGGAAAAGGGCCTGAATCCATTGGAGCCCAAGGATTCTACCGCTGGTCGATTGACAAACAGGGGTCTTTTTCGCTAGGATGGGACCAGAGGAGGGACCCATATGAATGACATTGACAAGGAGCGGTTCGGCGGCTTTCTGGCCCGTCTGCGCCGGGAAAAAAATTTAACCCAGAGAGAGCTGGCCGAACGGCTCTTCGTATCGGACAAGGCGGTGAGCAAGTGGGAGCGGGGCCTGAGCCTGCCCGACGTGGGGCTGCTGCTGCCCATGGCGGACTGTCTGGGCGTGACGGTGACCGAGCTGCTCCGTGGGGAGCGCACCGCGGCGGCTCAGCTGCCGGTGGAGGAGGTGGAGGCCCTGGTGAAGTCCACCCTCCAGCTGACGGAGGAGGAGCGGCAGGCCCAGAAAACCCGGCGCAGGAAGTGGGGGCTGGCCTATCTCCTGTGCGCCCTGGCGGGCGCGGCGGAGTGCGCCGTGCTGCTGGCCATGGGCTTTACGGTGGAGGAGATGGGGTCCACCGTCCTGCTGTTGGAGGGGCTGTGTCTCCTCTTCGGGGCCTGGCTGTGCTTCCGGGTGAAGGAGCGGCTGCCCGCCTACTACGACCAGAACAACATCAGCTTTTACGGCGACGGCGTGTTCCGCATCAACCTGGCCGGGGTGCGCTTCCACAACGGCAACTGGCCCTACATCATCCGGGCCATGCGGGTCTGGCTGCTGGGGCTCATGGTCCTCTTCCCCGTTCTCTGGGGCGTGGTCCACACTCTGTGGCCCGGCCACGCCCTTACCCTGGAGATGCCCCTGACACTGGTTTCCCTGTTCGGCATGCTGATTTCCGCCATCGTGGCAGGCAAGCGTCACGAATAAAATAAGGTATGAAACTTCATGTCTAAAAATCAGTGTGCAAGAAATACTTTAGAAACATGATAACTTGTCTCCCTTTATGTATGAAATGCTTTACAATACAATTTCGTATTTATAATCTTTCATGATGATACCTGTTCCCTTTTTCTCAGATGTGCTCTCGCTGACAATCTTTCCGCCACATTTCTGGGCAACACGATTGGAAGCGGCATTTTCCTGATTCACATAAATCGTCACTTTCTCAGCCCCTTGACTGCGCGCATAATCTATCATTCCCTGGACGATTTCAGTTGCATAGCCTTGACGCCAAAAATTCTTATGTACGCAATAACCAATATCGTATACTTTCTTGTCGTCACTTACCATGAAACTGCATGTTCCTACCCGTTCTAAGGAATCCTTAAAAACAGGAATCAAATAGCAGCATTCCTCATCCTCGCCCAAGCCTTCTAACATTTTCAAATATTCATCATCTATTTCTTCTTTTGCTTCATCCGTCAAATATTGTCCCATCTCTGGGTTGTTCCAGATACTATATGCCCACAAAGCATCTTCTTTCGTGAATCCTCTTAATAAAAGTCTTGGCGTTTCAATATCATTTATCTTCATAAAATCCTCCGTCAAACTCAACTTTTCGCCGTTGCTTCTTTCAGCAAGGCATCCTGTTCCATTTCTTTGGATTCCTTTTGGCATAATAAAGCACCCCACTTGTTATTCAGTATACCATGCTGTCTAACAAATGGGGTGCAGTTCATGTTGCGGCCCGCTCGTTCTGTTTTTTAGTTGAAAGCGGCGCCCGGGTCCTTATCGCTGCAAAACCCGCTTCGCCGGGCTTTGCGGGGGCCCCGGAGTCCGGTTTTAGTTGGAGGCAGTGTCCAGGTCCTTGTCGCCGCCCCAGATCATGTTCTTGCGGAGCTCCTCGCCCACGATCTCCATCTGGTGCTTCTTCAGGTTGGCGCGCTTGGAGTTGAAGAAGCAGCGGCCGTTCTTGTTCTCAGCAATCCACTTGCCGGCAAAGGTGCCGTCCTGGATGTCGTCCAGCACCTTGCGCATGTTCTTCTTGGTCTCCTCGTAGGGGAGGACACGGGGACCGGAGACGTACTCGCCGAACTCGGCGGTGTCGGAGATGGAGTAGTTCATGGCAGCCACGCCGCCCTTGTTGATCAGGTCCACGATCAGCTTCATCTCGTGGATGCACTCGAAGTAGGCGTTCTCAGGCTCGTAGCCGGCCTCCACCAGGGTCTCGAAGCCGCACTTCATCAGGTCCACCACGCCGCCGCACAGCACGCACTGCTCGCCGAACAGGTCGGTCTCGGTCTCATCGTGGAAGGTGGTCTCCATGACGCCGGCACGGGCGCCGCCGATGCCGGCGATGTAGGCCAGGGCGATCTTGTAGGCGTTGCCAGTGGCGTTCTGCTCCACGGCCACCAGGCAGGGCACGCCCTTGCCGTTGACGTAGGTGGAGCGGACGGTGTGGCCGGGGCCCTTGGGGGCAGCCATGAACACGTCCACACCGGCGGGAGGCACGATCTGCTGATAGCGGATGTTGAAGCCGTGGGCAAAGGCCAGGGCCTTGCCCTCGGTCATGTAGGGGGCGATGTCCTTCTTATAGACCTCAGCCTGGACCTCGTCGTTGATGAGGATCATGACGATGTCGCCCCACTTGGCGGCCTCGGCCACGGTCATCACCTTCAGGCCGGCCTGCTCAGCCTTGGCCCAGCTCTTGGAGCCCTCGCGCAGGCCCACACACACATCGCAGCCGGAGTCCTTCAGGTTGAGGGCATGGGCATGACCCTGAGAGCCGTAGCCGATGATGGCGATCTTCTTGCCGTCCAGATAGCTGAGCTCGCAGTCCTTTTCGTAGTACATCTTTGCCATTGTAATACACTCCTTTTAAGTAGAGGTGATATTTGTTACCTGAGATAATAGCACAGGCAGCTTGAAAAGAATGATAACTGTGATACAATCGGGAGAATTTTTGTGGGCTCTCCTTGGAGCACGTTCTTGCCCGGTTGGACGCGGCACCCGCCGCGCCCCGCTCTCGCGAGGCCCAGGAAAAAACGTTCCCTCTTACAGCACGTTTTTGCCCAGGATAAACTCCGTCTTTTCCTTGTTCTCGTCGCTGATGGTGTAGGCGCCCCGCTCCAAAGCCACCATGCCGGTACGGACCAGCTCCAGTATGCCGAAGGCCTCCAGCAGCTTCTGCATGGCATCGGCCTTGGACTCGTCGCCGATGAGGGCCAGGGTCAGGGACTTAAGGGACACGTCGATGATGGAGGCCCGGAAGATGTTGGCGATCTGGATGACCTCGTTGCGGATGTCGGGGGTCTCCGCCTTCACCTTGAACATGACCAGCTCCCGGCGGATGGACCGCTCGGGCAGCAGCTCCTGCACCGAGTAGACGGGGAAGAGCTTGCGCAGCTGATTCATGATCTGCTCGGCCATCTGGTCGTCGCACATGACCTCAATGGTGATACGGGAGACCTCCGGGTCGTCGGTGGTACCCACGGCCAGAGACTCGATGTTGTAGCCTTTGCGGGAGAAGAGGCGGGAGACCTGGCTCAGGACGCCGGGGGCGTTCTCCACCAGGACGGAAAGGGTACGGCGGGTCACGATACTGTTTTTCATCCTTGTCTCCCTCCTTAATCCAACAGGAAATTGGTCACGGGCGCGCCGCCGGGCACCATGGGATGGACCATGGCGTCCTTATCGATGGCACAGTCCACCACCCACGCCGTTCCGGAGGCCACCGCCTCCTTCAGCACGGTCTCCAGCTCCTCCTGGGTGCCGCAGCGGGCGCCCCGGAGGCCGTAGGCCTCGGCCAGCTTGACGAAATCCGGGCCACGGTCCAGGTCGGTCTGGGAGTACCGCTCGTTATAGATGAGGTGCTGCCACTGGCGGACCATGCCCAGGGTGTGGTTGTTGAAAATCAGAATGATCACCGGGATGTGGTAGTGCTCCACAGTGCACAGCTCGTGGCAGTTCATACGGAAGCAGCCGTCGCCGGTGCAGAGGAACACGGGGGTGTCCGGGTTGCCCATCTTGGCGCCCATAGCGGCCCCCAGGCCAAAGCCCATGGTGCCGAAGCCGCCGGAGGTGATGAGCTGACCGGGCCGGTCAAAGTGGTAATACTGGGCGGCCCACATCTGGTGCTGGCCCACGTCGGTGGCCACGATGGCCCCGGGCGCCACCGACTGGATGGTCTCCAGCACCTCGTGGGCGTGGAGGACGCCGTCCTTCTTCAGGGGGACCTCCTTGTGGGAGAACACCCACTCCTTCCACTCGGGGTAGTCGTGGGCGGGCAGCTTCTCGTTGAGCATCTCCAGCACCCGCCGGGCGTCGCCGATGATGTGGTGGTCGGTGGGGACGTTCTTGTCAATCTCCGCCCGGTCTATGTCGATCTGGACGATCTTGGCCTGCTTGGCAAAGGTCTTGGGGTCGGTGGCCACCCGGTCGGAGAACCGGCAGCCGATGGCGATGAGCAGGTCGCACTCGTTGGCGGCGTGGTTGGAGGCGTGGGAGCCGTGCATGCCGATCATGCCGGTGAACAGGGGGTGGTTGCCCGGGCAGGCGCCGCCGCCCATAATGGTGGAGGCCACCGGGGCGCCCAACCGCTCAAAGAACTTGCGGAACTCGGGCACCGCGCCCTTGGAGCGGATGACGCCGCCGCCCACCAGCACAAGGGGCTTCTTGGCCTCCTCGATCATATCCAGCAGCTTGTCGATGTCCCCCCGGTCGGGCTCGGGGGTGCGCAGGTCGTGGGAGGCCCGGCGGAGCATGGCGGCCAGGCGGCCGTGCTTGCTGTGCTCGCTGGGGGGCAGGTACTCGTACTCCGCCTCCTCATATGTAACGTTCTTCAGGATGTCGATGAGCACCGGGCCGGGACGGCCGGAGCGGGCGATGGCAAAGGCCTCCCGGATCACGTCGGCCAGGTCATCCGCCCGGCGGACCAGGTAGTTGCACTTGGTGATGGGCATGGTGATGCCGGTGATATCCACCTCCTGGAAGGAGTCCTTGCCGATCAGATTCTCCGCCACGTTGACGGTGATGAACACCACGGGGGAGGAGTCGTAGTAGGCGGTGGCGATGCCGGTGGTCAGGTTGGTGGCGCCGGGGCCGCTGGTGGCAAAGCACACGCCCACCTTGCCGGTGGCGCGGGCATAGCCGTCGGCGGCGTGGGAGGCCCCCTGCTCGTGGGCGGTCAGGATGTGGTGGATCTTGTCCTTATATCCATGGAGCTCCAGCTCGTCATAGATGTTCAGGATGGTGCCGCCGGGGTAGCCGAATACCGTGTCCACCCCCTGCTCCAGCAGGCATTCCATCAGGATCTGCGGGGTTTTCATCTTCATATCGTGAGACCTCCTTTGGTTTCATTTCCAACATGGAAAAAGAAAAGAGCACGACGTTTCGTCCCATAGGACGAAGTCATGCTCCGTGGTACCACCTAAATTCGCAGGGCACCGCCCCGCGCGCTTTTGCCCCGATAACGGAGGGGAACCGGCCGTGCCTACCAGGGGAGTGTGCTCCCCGTTCAGCCCGGCTGCTCCTCGGGCGACGTTCCGGTCCATGCTCACGGGGGCTTACACCAGCCGCCCCCTCTCTGCGCTTACGCCATGGCCGTACTTACCCAGTCATTGCCTTTCTGTCCGGCACATCTGTCTGTGCACGGTATGTAATTAACTGGTATCATACCTCTGAAACAGACATTTGTCAATCGTGATTTTACGGTTTTTGCAAAAAATCTTTTTCTCTTTAAAGTGCTATGGTCCCCGCTTTTCCCCCTCCCTTCGCCGGATTCCGGGGAAATTCCCCGCTCCGCTGGACATTTCGCGTATCAATACGGTATAATAGATCGGTTATTCTGGGGTGTTTCGCCCCAGCGGCAATTCTGTTGTATTCTCATGCAAGAGGTGGAGACATGTTTTCCATTTTTTTCGGCGGGATTCGTCCCGCCCAGCGGAAGAAAGCCACCGCCCAGCTCCCCTTCCGGCCCATGGAACAGCCCCCGGCCCAGGTGGTGCTTCCTCTGGCCGGTGTGGGGACCTCCGCTGCCGTGCCCCTGGTGACGCCGGGGGACCGGGTGCGGGTGGGCCAGAAGCTGGCCGACGCCATTCCCGGCCTGGCGGCGGTCCACGCCAGCGTGTCCGGCACCGTGGCGGCGGTGGAGCCCCGGCAGCAGCTCCGGGGCGGCACGGTGCTCTCGGTGGTCATTGACAGCGACGGGAAGGACACCCCTGTGGCCTCCCCAGCCTGGCGTCGGGTGGACAAGGACGCCTCTCCTGCCAGCCTCCGGCCCGGCGAACTGGCCGACATCGCAGCCCAGGCCGGCCTCACCGCCATGGACGGCACCGGCCGTCCCCTGTCCCAGCTGCTCCGCGACGCCATGGGCAAGGCGGACGCCCTGCTCATCGACGGCACCGAGTCCGAGTCCTACGTCACCTCCCGCCGCCGTCTCATGGCCGACCGGCCCGAGGCGGTGCTGGGCGGCGTGCGGCTGCTGATGCAGGCCCTCAGCCTGCCCCGGGCCGTGCTGGCCCTGGAGGGCAGCCAGTACGACGCCGTGGCCGCCCTCCGGGGCTACCTGCCCCTGCGGGGCGGGGACATCGAGCTGCGGCTCCTCCGCAGCCGTTACCCCCAGCCCTTGACTTTCCCGCGGGAGGGCCGGGCCCTGTTTACCGCCTGCGCCGCCGCCGCTCTGTGGGAGGCGGTGTACCACGGAAAGGCCCTGACCCACCGGCTGGTCACCGTGACCGGCTCCGCCGTGGCCAAACCCGCCAACCTGCTGGTGCCCATCGGCACCCCCATCTCCGACCTGATCCGGGAGGCCGGGGGCTGGAAGGGGGAGCCGGTGCGCCTGGTGGCCGGCGGCCCCATGACGGGCAAGGCCCAGTTCGACCTGACCGCCCCGGTGACCGGGGACACCCGCGCCCTGCTGGCCCTGTCGGCGGCGGACCTCTACCCCGCCATCCGGCCTGAGGGGCCCTGCCTCCGGTGCGGCCGGTGCGTGGAGGTCTGCCCCGCCGGACTCTCGCCCCTCTTCCTCCACCTGTACGTCCGGAACGGACAGTGGGAGGCCCTGGAGCGGGAAAAGATCTCCGCCTGCACCGAGTGCGGCGCCTGCGCCTATGTGTGCCCCGCCCACCTGCGGCTGGTCCACAGCATCCGGGTGGGCAAGCGCCGCCTGCTCGGAACAGCGGATGGAAGGGAGGCTGACCATGAAGAAGAAGCGTAAAAACCGCTCCGGCGGGCAGAAACGCCCCCAGCAGGCCCCCCAGGCCAAGCAGGAGGAGGCCCTTCAGGCCCGGGAGCCGGAGAAAACCGCTCCCACTGGGGCGGCACCGGCTGCCGCCCCTGCCGAACAGCCCGCCCCCCAGCGCCAGCCAGAGGCCACCCCGGCCCAGCCCGCCCAGGTCAAGGCGGAGTCCGCCCATGTCCAGGCCCCAAAAACGGAAAAACGGACGGAGCAGGTCCCCGGCGGCAGCGTGGGCACGCCCCTCACCCTGGCCTCCGCCCCCCATCTCACCACCCGGGACACCACCCGCACCCTGATGCTGGACGTGCTCATCGCCCTCATGCCCGCCCTGCTCTTTTCCGGGTGCTACTTCTTCGGCCCCAGGGCCTTCCTGGTGACCCTGGTGTCTGCGGCCGGATGTGTGAGCTTTGAGGCCCTGTTCCGCCTGGTGACCCGCAGGAAACAGACCATAGGCGACCTGTCCGCCGTGGTCACCGGTGTGCTGCTGGCCTTCACCCTGCCCGCCGACGTGCCCTACTGGGCCGTGCTGATCGGGGACTTCTTCGCCATTGTGGTGGTCAAGCAGCTCTTCGGCGGCCTGGGCAAGAATTTCCTCAATCCGGCGCTGGCAGGCCGGGCTTTCCTCTTCGCCTTCCCCGCGGTCATGACCGCCTTCCCCGCCGTCCGCAGCTGGCATGGCCTCACCATTGACGCCCAGAGCGCCGCCACCCCCATGGCCGCCCTCCACGCCGGCAGTCTGCCCTCCGCCTCCCTGCTGGAAATGTTTACCGGCGTGCGGTCCGGGGCCCTGGGCGAGGTGTCCGCCGCCCTGCTGCTGCTGGGCGGGCTGTACCTGCTGGCCCGGCGGGTCATCAGGCTGCGGATCCCCCTGTCCTTCCTGGGTACGGTGGCGGTGCTGTCCTGGTGCTTCCCCCAGGGCGGCAACTCCTCCCTGGACTGGACCCTCTACTCCCTCATGGGCGGCGGACTGCTGCTGGCCGCCTTCTTTATGGCCACCGATTTCACCACCTCCCCGGTCACCTTCTGGGGCCAGGTGGTCTACGGCGTGGGCTGCGGGGCCCTCACCGTGTTCCTGCGCACCTTCGGCTCTTACCCCGAGGGAGTGGGCTTTGCGGTGCTGGTGATGAATCTGCTCTCCTGGCCCATCGACCGGGCCGCCCTGGCCCTCCGCAGGTTCCGGCGGCAGAGAAAGGAGGCCCGGACATGAAGGAACCCAAATCTCACACTCCGTCCCGCCACAGCCCCGCCCCGGTGCTGGCGGGGACCATCCTGTTCGCCCTGGTGCTGGTGCTGCTGGTGCGGCTCCTCACCGCCGGCGCCATCTTCCGGGGTACGGAGGAGGCCAGGCAGACAGTGCTGGAATCGGTGGCCCCGTCGGACTCCACAGCCTTCTCCCAGCTGCCCTGTGACCCGGCCATGGCGGACGGCATGTACGCCGCCTGGCAGGGCGAGGCCCTGGCGGGCTACTGCGTGGCTGTGACCGCCGACGGCTTCGGCGGCCCCATGGAGCTGATGGTGGGCGTCAGCGCCCAGGGCTCGGTCACCGGCGTGGCCATCCTCTCCCACAGCGAGACCCCCGGCCTGGGGGACGGCGTGGACGACCCCGCCTTCCTGGAGCGCTTCCTGGACCTGTCCGGCACCGTACGCATCGGCACCGGCTCCAACGCCGTGGAGGCGGTCTCGGGCGCCACCGAGAGCAGCCGTGCGGTGGCCCAGGGGGTCAACCAGGCCCTGGCGGCAGTGGCCGCATACAGCGCGGAAGGAGGTGCGGTCCGTGAAGAAGGAGAAAACTGAGCGCTGGACCGCCTTCCGGCAGCAGGCACCGGAGCGGCTCCGGGCCCTGGGCCCCGCCGCCCTCCGCTGGCTGCGGGACAGCTTCTCCATGGAGCCGGGCCGGGTGATCCGGCTGTTCCGCCGGGGCCTGGCCCTGCGCAGCCCGGCCGTGGTGCTGCTCCTGCTGGTGGCGGCGGTGCTGCCCTGCTCCGCCACCCTCTCCGGCGGGCTGGGCATGGGCCTGGCGGTGACCGCCGTACTGCTGTGCACCAATCTGGCCGCCGCCATCCTCCGGCCCCTCACCTCCCCCGCCCTGCGCATCCCCTGCTATCTGATCGCGGCGGCAGCCATCCTCACCGCCGCCGACCTGGTGCTGCGGGCCTGCTTCCCCTCCCTGACGGGCGGCCCGGAGCTGTTCCTCCTGCCCGCCGCTGTCAACGCCGCCCTGCTGGCCCGGCGCGGCGCCTTCTCCCGCCGCTTCACCCCCGGCTATGCCGCTGTGGACGGGCTGGCGTCCGGCATCGGCTTTACCCTCGCTCTGGCTGTCCTCAGCGCCCTGCGGGAGGCGCTGGGCCAGGGCACCCTTTGGGGCATCGCCCTGCCGGGTGATCTGCCTCCCATCCTGCTGGCGGCCGCCCCCTGCGGCGGCTTCCTGCTGCTTTCCTGCCTGGCCGCCCTGGTCCGCTGGGCTGCCGCCCGGCTCGAGAGGAGGGAAAAACCGTGAGCGTCATACAGTTCTTTGCCCTGGCCCTGGCCGCCCTGGCAGCCGAGCAGTTCGGCGTGGCCCGCCGGATGGGCCTGCCCGCCCCTCTGGACGGCGGGTACCGCTCCGCCCTGGTCATGGGCCTGACCGTCACGGTGGGCCTGAGCGTCTCCTTGGTCCTCTGCTGGGCCGTGTACGCCCTCCTGCTCTCCCCTCTGGGGGCGGAGTACCTGGAGGCTGCGGCCTTCCTGCTGCTGGCCGCCGGGCTGGCGTGGCTGGCCAACCGGGTGATGACCCGCCTTCTGCCCGGGAAGGCGGAGCGCCTGCGGCAGAGTCTGCCCCTGGCGGCGGTCAACTGGGCTGTGCTGGGCGGTGCCCTGCTGGCCTCCCGCTCGGAGACCGGGCTGGCCCTGGCCCTCCGCAGCGGCCTGGTGGCCGGCATCGGCTTCACTGTGGCCGGGCTGGTGTTCGTCTCCGTGCTGGAGCGCATCTCCTACGCCAGGGTGCCCAGGGCCTTCTCCGGCTTCCCCATCGCTCTGGCGGCAGCCGGTCTGGTGGTTCTCACTCTGCTGGGCTTTACCGGCTTTCAGCTGTGGTAACTGTTTTCACCCATAAAAATTCCCGGCGGCCTGATGGCCGCCGGGAATTCTTTTTACGGACTCAGTGCTTGCAGCAGGTGCCGTGGTCGCCCAGCTTGAAGGACGCGCACTCGGTGGCGGTGCAGTCGGCCACGTTGGAGGTGGTGCAGCCCACCTTGATCTCGTTCAGGGTGCAGGCGCACTGCTGGCTGTTGTGGTAGGCGCAGCTGGACACGGAGCATTTGATACTGGGATTGGAATTCATAGCGTAATCCTCCTTGAGAGAGAGAATGAACGGCCGGAGGACCCGGCCATCTCCAGTATTCCCCCTCGCGCCGAAGGTATACGTATTATTTTTCCGCCTCTTTCTCTTCGCTGTCCGTGATGAGCCGGGGGATGAACCGCCGGGCAAAACGGCCCTTGCCCCGGTTTTTCACATAGAAAAATCCAATGACGGAGAACACCAGTGCGCCGATGAAGTTGACGAACAGATCCTTCATGGTGTCGTTGATGCCGATGTCCAGGTAGCCGCCCAGACCCAGGGCGTGCTGGGTGCCGTCCGCCGTGACCACGATCACGTCGGTGATATCTCTGATCTGCTGGGGGTGGTTGCCGCCGGCGGGGTCCAGCATGACGCTGCTGATGGTGTGGACCACTGTGTCCTTCTGCATATCCAGCAGGAAAACGCTGTCCATGGTCCACTCAAAGAACTCCCACAGCACCCCCACGGTCATGGAGAAGCAGAAAGCCACCACCGCCAGGTACACCGGGGACAGGGAGAATGTAAAGCGGTCGCTGCGGTTGACGATATCCACCAGGGAGAAGCCGATGGCCGCGCAGAGAAAGCCGTTGAGGGTGTGGAGCATGGTGTCCCAGCCGGGGTATTGGATATAATAGGCCCGGATCTCGCCCAGAATCTCGGCGGCAAAGATGAAGAGGAGAATGATGATCTCCAGGGTGTCGGGCACGTCGATCTTGACGGTCCGCTCGATAAAGCTGGGGATGGTGAAGAGCAGCAGGGTGAGCAGGCACAGGAACACATTTTCAAAGTTTCCGTTGAAGAACTGGGCCACCATGGTCAGGATGACCAGGGCCCGCAGCACCACGTACACCACCGCCAGGCCCTTGTTCTCCCGGACCTGTTCCCGCAATGTCTTGCGGTACTTTCCAGGCTGGTCGGCGTTCTTTCTTCTCATTTCTCTTCCCGCCTCTCTGCCAGGGGCAGCTGCTCCGCCAGGCGGAGGTACTCCGCCGCGTTTTCTCTCAGCTTGTGCCGCTCCTCCGTGGTCAGGGCCCGCTTCACCCGGCCGGGGACGCCCACCACCAGGCTGCCCGGCGGGATGACCGCTCCGCCGGCCACCACGGCCCCGGCCGCCACCATGGACTCCGCCCCAATGACGCAGTCCCGGAGCACCACGGCCCCCATGCCGATGACACAGCCGTCCTCCACCCGGCAGCTGTGGAGCACGGCGCTGTGGCCCACGGACACCTGATCTCCCAGCTCTGTGGGCACGCCGGGGTCCCCGTGGATGACCGCGTTGTCCTGGATGTTGGTGTCCCGGCCGATGCGGATGGGGCTCACGTCCCCCCGCACCACCGCGCCGTACCACAGGCTGACCCCTGTCCCAGCGGTCACGTCCCCCACCACGGAGGCGGTGGCCGCCATGCGCACCGACCCGTCCAGCCGGGGCTCTTTTCCCTCCCATGGGACAATCATGCCATCATCTCCTGAAACTGTGATATGGAAATAGAACTATTATATGTGACAAACCACCGGCGCGCAAGGGGATTCTCTTTCCATGTTTCCCGCCCCGCTCCTGCGCATACAATGGGGGTGGAGGTGAACCGGTTTGGATTTGAAGCACAATAAGATCACCGTGGGGGAGCTGCTGGACAATCCCAGGTCCCGTGCGGTGTTCCAGCGCCGCTTTCCCATGGTGATGAAGCACCCCCTGCTGGGGGCCTCCAGGACTGTCACCCTGGAGCAGCTCATCTCGTTTGCAAGTGCGTACATCCCCAAGCATGTGATCCAGGACACCCTGCAGGAGCTCCAGCGGCTCTGACCACGGCGCTGTAAAAGCGGGAGCGGCCCCTCTGTACAGAGGGGCCGCTCCCATCTCATTGCGAAGGCAGGATTCAGACGCCGGTCTTTTCCACAAATCGGACCAGGATGGCGGCCACTTCCGCCCGGGTGGCGGTGCCCTGGGGATTGAGCTCCCCGGCGCCGGTACCGGTGATCAGGCCGGTCTCCACCGCCCAGGCCATGGCCTGAGCGGCCCAATTGCTGACCGACGCGCTGTCGGGATAGGCGCTCAGACCGCCCTGGGCCGCCGGGCTGCCGGCGTAGCGCCACAGCATGGTGACCAGCTGCTCCCGGGAGACCGCGCTGTCCAGGCTGGCGCCGTCGGACACGCCGTTGTCCACCGCCCACCGGACGCCCTGCTCATACCAGGTGCTGCCGCCGGTGGTATCCTGACCGGCATAGCGGGCCAGGACGGTGAGGATCATGGCCCGGGTCATCTGGCCGGCGGGGTCAAAGGTGTTCTCGCCGGTGCCGTTGAACAGCTCACGGCTGGCGGCGAAGGCGATGGCCGCCTCGCTCCAGTGGCCGGAGGGCACATCGGCAAAGGTCTTGGTGTTGTCCACGATCTTGACCGTGCCGCCGTCGGACAGGGTGACGGCCACGCCGTTTTCCGTGGTGATGCTGGTGGGGATGACGGACTCGGTGCCGTCCGCCTTCACCAGCACGGCCACAGTGCCCGGGGTCACGTTCTCCACGGGGATCTCCACTCTGGCGGAGTTGCCGGGCAGGTCCACGGTGATTGTGGGGGCGCTGGCCCGGTCGTCAGACGCCGTCACGGCGGGCATGGGCAGGGCCACGGCCTGGCCCTGTTCCACGGCGGCCACGGCCTTCTCGGTCAGGGTGACCTGGGCCTCCACCTGGCCGTCCTTACTGGTGTTCACCACCGAAGTGGCGCCGTTGGGGGCCTTGGTGGTCTCCGTCTTGGAGCCGTCCGGTCTGGTGACCGTGGTGGTGACGGAGCCGTCGGGGTTGGTGGTGGTCTGGGTCTTGCTGCCGGAGGCTGTGCCGCCGCCGGTGACGGGCGCCTGGGTCTCCTCCGGCTCCAGCTCATAGACCGCCACGGTGCCGGACACCTCGCAGGCGGTCAGCAGCAGGGCCTCGCCGGTGGGGCTGACCGCAGCGGGCACAAAAGCGAAGCCCTCGGGGGCCACGTCGCCGCCGGTCACCCACTTGTCCAGCTCGCCGCCGTCGTACTCCTCAGAGCCGGGGACCACGGAGGCAAAGTCGCGGGAGTTGATATAGTTGACATAAGATACGTGGGCGGGGTCGGTCACGTCGTAGACCATCACGCCGCCGGTGCGCTCCAGAGCGATGAAGGCATAGGTCCTGCCGTCCACCGTGCCCACGGCGACGCTCTCGGCCTCCGGTCCCTTCTTGCCGGAGCGGTCGTCCAGGGTGGCGTTGTCGTTGGAGCAGTTGAAGTAGTCGGGGAGGTACTTGGCGGTGAGGGCCTCAAAGTCGTCGCCGCTGGTGAAGATCTCCTCGATGCCGGTATCGGTGACCTGATAGAGCGTGAAGGAGCGGCCGCCGAAGAGGTAGTCCTTCTCGGCATTCAGGCCGTCATAGTCCTCGGCCAGGAAGAACACCACCTTGCCGGTGAGGCCGGAGTTCTCCGCGGTGATCTTGCCGCTGGGGGAGGTCTTGCCCGCCTTGCCGAAGTTCACCTCGTCCTCGTTCAGATAGTCGCCCCACTCCCGGCTGTCGCCCTCGTTGGCGGTGAGCAGGTAGGTCTTGCCGTCCTTCTCAAAGGCGGCGATGCCGTCGGGCATGCGGATGCCCATCAGGCTCTCATAGGTCTTGGGGCTGTAGGCCTCGTCCTTTTTGTCGATGTCCACGGGGGTGGTGCTGTAGTCCTCAAAGCCGGCGGAGTAGATGCCGGTAAAGGTTCTGGACGCGATGTCCAGCACGGCGATGGCGTTGGCCTCCTGGAGGGTCACATAGGCCTTGCCGCCGGACACGGCGATGTACTCGGGCTCCAGGTCCACGGAGGGGGCGGTGTCCTTCTTCAGGACGATGCCGGCTGCGATCAGGTCCTCCCGCTGCTCGTCAAAGGCGGTGAAGTCCACCACGTCGGCGGTGCCCGCGGTCACGTCCACCACGGTGACCGAGCCCTTGGGGTCGGTAGCGCCGTCACCGTAGCCCTCCCGGGGCTCGCCTTCGTCGGCGGTGAGTAAGGTGTTGTTGTCGGCAAAGGTGACCATGTCGGGCTGCACGCCCACGGCGATCACCTTGCTCAGAGTCAGGGAGCCGTCGGCGTTGCAGGTAAACAGGGCCACACGGCCAGCATCGGCGTAGCCCGCCGCCTGGAGAGCCACCGCCAGGGTGGTGCCGTCGGGAGAGACGGCCACGGAGGTCATGTCGCCGTAGGCAAAGGCGCTGTCCGCCGCCTCCACGGCGGACTTCACGTCAAAGCTGGTACCGGTCAGGGCGGTCACCACGCCGGTGTCCTCCAGCTCGCCCATGGGGATGACGGCCAGCAGGCCGCTCTTGCCGTTGACGGCGTAGGCGTACCCGTTGACGCTGTTGTAGGCCACGATCTCCATGACGCCGCCGTCCACGTCGAACTGACCGGAGGTGTAACCGGCGATCTTGGTCAGATCCAGGCTGGCGGAGCCGTTCTCCATGCCCTGGGTCTGCGCCTCGGGGGCCTGCTCCACGTTCACCCAGATGGGGTTGGCATAGAAGCAGAGGCTGGCGTAGTTGGAGTCGTTGATGGTGTCGAAGCGGGTGTGGTTGTCGCTGATGCCGGAGTAGTCCGCGTCGGACAGGGGGTCGCCGTTCCCGTCCACCTCAGACACAGTGGTGCCCCGCAGGCGGAAGTACAGGTCGCTGTCCGCCTCCATGGGGAAGGTGAGGGTGTAGTACCCGTCCTCGCCCAGGGCCTGGGCCAGCTCCTCCTTGGTGAAGGTCTTGACGATCTTGGCGTCGGTGTTGTCGGTGCTGCCGTACTGGGAGTCGTCCACCTTGCCGGTGACATGGCCCATGATCAGGTCCACGTGGTCCAGCTCGGGGGTGTTGTCCACATCGATGCCGGTGTCGGTGTTGAACAGGGTCTCGTAGTTGTTGGTGTTGCCCGCCTTGAAGCGGACGGTGACCGTCAGCTGGCCGCCCTCGTCCACGTTCAGCTCGCCGCCCATGGTGGCGGTGCTGCCGTCAGCGGCGGAGACGGTGAAGCTCAGGTCGGAGATCAGGTTGCCGTACACAGAATAGGCGTTGCCCGAGCGCATGCCCTCCACCACGTCGGAGAAGGTGAACTGCCCGTCGTCGCCGGGCTCCACCCAGACCTGGTTGGCGGAGTACTCGCTGGCCCAGTAGCCGCTGGAGTAGTTCTCGTCGGCGCTGACCTTGAAGTGGAAGTCGGAGTTGGCGAAGTTGTAGAACCTGCGGCCCTCGGAGAGCAGGGCGTCCCACACGCCGCCGGTGACGGCGATCATCTCGTCGGCACCGTTGCGAATGGCGCCGGCGGGCAGCTCGCAGCGGCCGCTGCCCGACATCTGGTTGCCCGGCATGCCCTCAAAGCCGAAGACCACGCTGGGGGCGGCGTCATTGAGACGGCGCAGGTTCTCAATGGTCACCTCGCCGCTGCCGCCGTTGTGGCGGGAGGGGTGGTTGGGCAGGGCGTAGCTGCCGGGGTAGTTCTCCTCCAGCCAGGCCACCGCGTCATAGGCGGTCTCGGCCTGGCCGTCGTTCTGGCGGTCGCCGTAGACCGCCTGCTCGTCCATGTCGTCGGACTTCTCATCCAGGTTAAAGAGGCTGGTGGGGTCGTCGCCGGAGCCCTGGCTGGCGTACAGCCACTCAAAGGCGTGGATGCCGGAGATGGAGGCGTTGCCGTCCTCGTCCAGGATGCCCACGCTGGCGTGGTCCAGACCGGGCATGTCCCACTCAAAGCCGGTGTTGATCAGCTTGTCGGTGTACTCGCCCTTGACCTGCAGCTTCTCGATCTCCCGGATCTGAGTCTGGAGGGCCACATAGAAGGCGGTGTTGTACTGGCCGTTGCCCTGGCCGTCCACGCCGTTGTAGGACTGGCGCAGGTGGTCGGCCAGGCCCAGGAAGTCGAAGGCGTCGCCGTTCTGGATGTTGTCAAACCGGGCGGCGCTGTTGGCCTCATCCTGGAGCACGTCCTGGTTGCGGAAGGCGGCGGCCAGCACGTTGGTCAGGGACATGAAGGCGGAGGTGGCGTCCTTGGACTGGCCGGTGTGGGTGTGGTACTCGCCGGTCATCCACTGGCCCTCGGTCTGGGTCTCCTGCTCCTCCCTGGCCATGCCGGGGAAGCGGGTCTCAAAATCCAGGTCGATCTCTCCCTCATTGCCCGGGCCGGTGAGGAAGTTCACGTCAAAAAAGCTCTTCTCGCTCTCGTCCAGCGAGGCGGCGTAGGGGGAGTAGACCGAGTAGTAGATCTTGTCCGCGCTCTCGTCAAACTCCAGGTAGCGGAACCAGCCGTTGCCGCCGTTGTAGGCAAACTGCAGGTCGGTGAGGATGGAGATGACCTTGTTGCCGTTGGTGTTGGTCAGCTCCTCCACGCCGGAGCCGTGGCTGTGGCCGCCCACCAGCATAAAGACCTGGTCGTAGTCCTTGACGATGTCCCACAGCTTGCTGCCCTGGGCGCTGAGCTTGATGGCGCTGGGCTGGGTGTCGGAGCAGTTCTGCAGGTCATGGGTGGTGACGATGGTGGGGCAGTCGGGGTACTCCTCCAGCACGGAGCGGAGCCAGGCCTCGTCGGCGCTGTTCCAGCCGGTGTTGTTGTTGGCGCCCGAGCCGCTGCCCGTGCAGGACAGGGAGATCACCAGGTAGTTGTAGCTGCCCGCCCGCAGGAACATGTAGGAGCTGTTGCCGTCGCCGTTGGGGGACTGAGTCAGGTACCAGCCGGTGCGGCGGGTCCAGGCGGTGCTCTTGCCGGAGAAGCTGTTGTAGTAGTTGTGGATGCCGCTGCTCCAGCCGTCGTGGTTGCCCATCTGCACCAGGAACTTGATGCCCGTGTCGGGCAGGCGGTAGAAGGCGTCCCGAGCGCTGACATACTGGGCGTCGTCGTTGTTGTCGTCCACCACGTCGCCCAGGTGGATGACGCCGGCCACGTTCAGCTCGTCGGCGGTGTCGATGAGCTGGTCGATGGCGGTGTCCATCACGTCGGGGCAGTACTCCACCGTGTTCTGGGTGTCGGGGATGAGGACGATGTTGTAGTTGTCCTCATTGCGCAGGGTGTAGGTGTCGTTGCTGCCGAAGTTTTCCACATAATCCTCCGGATTGGGGACAAGCCACTGGTCCTTGTCCAGCGGCTGGCCGGAGATGCGGATCTCCTGCAGGCTGCCCTGGAGGAACTTGTCCAGGCCGTCCCACCAGGAGGAGCCCACCCGGAACCGGCCGTCCGCCGGGTCGGCGTACATGCCCACCATCTCGTCGGACACATAGTCCCGGAAGGCCTCGCAGCCGTTGACATAGGTGGCGATCTCGTGTCCGTCGGAGACGATGGCGATGTGGTACCACACGCCGCCCTCATCCATGGACACCGACCAGGCGGCGGAGGACATGTAGTGGTCGCCGTCGGCGTTGCCGGTGATGAACTGGATCTCCTTGCAGTTGGAGATGGAGGCGTACATGGTGCCCTGCTCCCCCTCCGGGTTGCCGCCGCCCGCGCCCTGACGGCCAATGAGGCTCATCCACTGGTCGGCGGCGGTCCAGTCCTCGGGGAAGTAGTAGAGGAACTCCATGGTGTAACCATCGGTAAACTCCTCGCTGTTGATGGCCGCGCCGTCCACAGTGATGAAGTCGGCGCCGGTCTTGGCGCTGTTGTCGCCGTCAAAGACCATGCTGCCGCCCTGGCCGGTCATGCTGTCGTCGGAGAAGGAGAGGTAATCCTCCCAGTTCCCCTGTCCATAGGTCTCCATTCTCAGGTCGTTGTCGTTGCCGCTCTGGTCCTCAACGATCAGGCTGCCGTCGGCAATGCTGCCGGTGGTGTGCGCTTGGTCAAACTTCCAGTCGGCCACCACCTTGGGTGTCTCTGTCTCCTCCGCCGTGTCGGCGGCAGAGGCGGGCACTGTTCCCAGCGTCTGGACCGCCAGCAGCACTGCCAGCGCCAGGGAACCAATTCGCTTCGCACACAAGTTCATCTGGATTCTCCTTCTGTCGAGATTGGGCCCTGATGCCGCAGCGACTTCCCGCCCCGGCTGAATATATTCCGTCCGGGGCTGCATCGGACCCAGGCGGTTCCCAACAGGGAGCCGCCGCTTTACGCAGGGAAGAGTTTAGCACCCGCCTTTCGGCTTATCCATGCGGATTGGGTGAAGCTTGTGTAAAACTTGTGTAATCCTGCGGGACGGAAAAAAACGTCCCCTGCCCAGGCCGGTCAGCCTGCACAGGGGACGCGCTTGTATGGTCTGTTTTTTTGTGAGCCGTGTCCGTCGTGTTACCGGCGGCCGCCGAAGGACCCACCGCCCCGGCCACCGCCAAAGGAACCGCCGCCCCGGGAGCCGCCGCCGAAGCCGCCCCGGCTTCCGCCGAAGGACCCGCCCCCGCGGGAACCGCCGAAGCCGCCGCCCCGGAAGGAGCCGCCGCCTCTGCTGGCGCCGCCGCCAAAGCCTCCGGGTCTGCCGCCGGAGGGACGGCCGCCGAAGGTGCCGCCCCCTCTGGGACCACGGTTGCCCACGCCGCCGAAGCCGCCCGGATTACCGCCGCCGGGACGTCCGGGACCGCCGGGGCCTCTGGGCCCTCCGGGAGGCGGAGGAGGAGGCGGACGGTGCCAGTGCCGCCGGTACCAGTAGGAGCCGGGCCGGTGCCAGAAGAGGATGGGCCGGAACACATAGGGCGGCGTGGCCACGCCGTAGTACCGGGCCCGGTATGCGTTGTACCGGGAGCGGTCCACCGCGCTGAGAATGACCACCAGCACAATCAGCAAAATCACCAGCCAGACCACCCATCTGTAGGCATACCCATAGGAATAGCCGGTATAGCCGGGGCTGTCAGGCAGGGCGTCATTGCCCACACCGAAATTGGTGTAGTAGAGGTCGTTGAGGCCGCTGTAAAGGCTGAGTACGGCCGCCTCGTACCTGCCGGCGTAGAAATCACCGGCCAGGTATTCCTCCAGGAATGCGTCCACCCGGCTGTCGGGCAGCATGGTGGCGAAGTCGTCGCCGGTGGCCAGATAGTAGCCTCCCTCTGCCACCGTGAGGACCAGCACCGCGTCTCCCTCGCCCAGGCCCAGGCCCGAGCCCAGCTCATAGGCGTAGTCGGCAAAGTCGTCTACGGTCTGCACGTCGGAGGGCACAGACTCCATGGTCACCACGCCCACCACGCTGTTGTACCGGTCATCCCAGTTGGCGTTGTAGAGGGCGATGGTCTCCTCCGCATTGCTTGACAACAGGTCCGCCCTGTCGTCCACGAATTTGGCGTAATAGGTGGTATCCAGCCCGGTGTCCAGGGACCCGGTCTGGCTGCCCACTGCGGCTGCCGGTTGACGCCACAGGCCGATACCCACCGCCGCCGCAATGGCGATGCACATCACTAGCACCGCCACGCCGGTTTTCTGAAAAATCTTCATTATGTCCCTCCGCTCCGGGGGCTGCCTTTGCGCCCGCTCGGGAGCACTGTCGGTCTATGGGACGGACTCATCCCGTCCCGCGTTCTGTTTTTGGGGAATCAGCCCCGCAGCTCCAGCAGCTTCTGCTTGAGTTCGCCTTCGATGCGGCCCAGCTCCACCTCGGCCTCGCGGCGCTTCTGGGCGCCCTCCTGCTGGATCTTCATGACCTCATCCAGGGTAGAGATGAGCTGCTGGTTGGTGTGCTGGAGGGTCTGGATGTCCACCACGCTGCGCTCGGCCTCCTTGGCGGTCTCAATGGTGCCCATCTTCAGCATGTCCGCGTTCTTCTGGAGCAGCTCGTTGGTCATATTGGTCACCGCGCTCTGGGCGGCGGTGGCCTGACGGGAGTGCTCCAGGCCCAGGGCCAGCACCATCTGGCTCTTCCACAGGGGGATGGTGTTCACCAGGGAGGACTGGATCTTCTCCAGCATCAGGGTGTCGTTGTTCTGGATGAGCCGGGTCTGGGGGCCCATCTGAATGGAGATCATACGGGTGAGCTCCAGGTCGTGGATCTTCTTCTCAAAGCGGTTGCACATGTTGGCCAGGTCGTTGTAGGCCTGGGCGTCCTCCTGGGCGCCGGTGGCGGCGGCCTTCTTGCGCAGCTCCTCCAGCTCGCCGGTGCGGACGGCCTGCAGCTTCTTCTTGCCGGCGATGATGTACATCGTCAGCTCCTTGTAGTACTTGGTGTTCAGGTCGTACATCTGGTCCAGCATGGCGATGTCCTTCATCAGGGTGACCTGGTGGCCCTCCAGAATCTGGACGATCTTGTCCACGTTGGTCTCGGCCTTGGAGTAGGCCACCTTCATCTCCTCCAGCTCGTTGCGCTTGCGCTGGAAGAAGCCCATGATGCCCTTCTTCTCCTCCACATTGAAGCCCTTGAGCTGGACCACCAGGGAGCTGAGG
The DNA here is from genome assembly GCF_040096055.1 of Pseudoflavonifractor intestinihominis. NCBI lineage: Bacteria > Bacillati > Bacillota > Clostridia > Eubacteriales > Oscillospiraceae > Pseudoflavonifractor > Pseudoflavonifractor intestinihominis. Next base: position 14,990 of record NZ_JBBMFK010000021.1, on the reverse strand, counting down.
GCCTGCCCCACCTCGCCCAGGTCCTTGGTGCGCACCGAGTTGAGGGTATTCTCCGAGAAGGAGGCCACGTTCTTCTGGGCGGCGGCGCCGTACTGGAGGACCACGTTGGAGTCGGTGATGTCGATCTTCTGGGAAAAGTCGTCCACCATCTTCCGCTCGGCCTCGGTGAGCATGCTCTCGTCGATCTTCACCGCGTTGGCGTCCCGCTGGGCCTGGGCAGCTGCGGTCTCCTCGGCGCCCAGGGTGGGCTCCAGAGTCAGGGTGGGGGCTTCCGGCGTGCGGAGCACAGTCTCAGCCTGGGCGGCCTGGGCCGCGCCGGTGGGGTCCAGGGTCAGCTCGGGGGTCATATCGATCTTGTCGGTCATAGGGATTCATCCTTTCCTCGTTGTTTATGACTGGGCCGTCATCTGGTCCCCGCTCAGCCCCTCCTGGGCCAGCAGATTTTCCAGTACGGTAATATCAGTGGAGATGTCCAGCGCCTCGTCCCCAAAGAGGGCGTCCAGCTGGCGGTCAAAGGCGGACACCACCGTGTCCATGCTCTGCTCGATCCGGCCCATGGTGCCGTCGATGTTGGTGCCCGACACGCCGGCGGCGTCCATCCGGTCGTAGGCGTTGAGCAGCTTGAGGGTGGTGGGCAGGTAGTAGTTCATGAAGCGGCTGATCTGGCTCTTCTTGGCCGGCTTCTCCACCACCAGATCAAAGATCTTCTTGGTGGTGGCCTCCAGGTGGTCGATCTGGGCGGAGAGCTTCTCGTCCTGGATGGAGTCGTTGAGGCGGCGCATCTCGGACAGGGCCATGTCCCGCTGCTTGAGCAGGCCGTCCAGCTCCGGGTCGCCGGTGGACTGCCGCTCCGCCTTGGGCTCCGGCGGAGTCTGGGCCTGCTCCTTCTTGGGAGGCTCTTTCTTCTCCGTCGCCTTCTTCTCCGCCTCCGGGTCCGCGATCTGATAGGTCTTGTCAGGCCAGATGGCCTTGCCGATGATAAAGGCCACCACCGACGCCACCGCGGCCAGCACGTAGTCCAGCGGCCGGTACAGGGGCAGCAGCAGCGCCCAGGCCAGCCACAGGGCGGCCACCAGGTAAAAGGGCGCCACTGAGCGTTTCACTTTTTTTGTCATAATCTCCTCCATGCCCTTGGCAACAGGGCAGCCGCGCTTTTCGCCAAAATCGGGGGCAAAAAAGCTCTGTTTCAGGCCGGTCAAAGAGATTGACCGGATCTTTCCGCGCTGATATGTCCGCTCCGGCATCCCGGCCGGAGGACTGCCCGGGCCCTTCTTTGCCCGGTATATGTCCCTGATGGGTATTCCATTTCCAGTTTATTGTACCCCCCCTATCAGAGGGTGTCAAGAACACGTTGACTTTAGCACTTAAATTCATTAAAATAATGGTTATCTATATTCAAAGGGATGACCTGACCGGCCGATCCCCAGCAAAGGGGTTTTCACCATGATGACATTGGAAGATTTCAAAGCCGCCCGCAATGTACTCTCGGGCGTCATCACCAACACGGGGCTTGTCCCCAGCACGGCCCTGTCCAAGGCCTCGGGCAACAATGTGTATCTGAAGCCGGAGAACATGCAGGTCACCGGCGCGTACAAGATCCGCGGCGCCTACTTCAAGCTGTCCACCCTGTCCGAGGAGGAGAAGGCCAGAGGTCTGGTCACCGCCTCGGCGGGCAACCACGCCCAGGGCGTGGCCTACGCGGCCCAGGCCGCGGGCGTCAAGGCCACCATCGTCATGCCCACCACCACCCCCCTGGTGAAGGTGAACAACACCAAGGACTACGGTGCCGAGGTGGTGCTCCACGGCGAGACCTTTGACGACGCCGCCGCTCTGGCCCAGCAGCTGGTGGAGGAGCGGGGCCTGACCTACGTGCCCCCCTTCAACGACCTGGCGGTGGCCACCGGTCAGGGCACCATTGCCTATGAGATCTTCCAGAGCCTGCCCGATGTGGACGTGATCCTGGTGCCCATCGGCGGCGGCGGCCTGGCGGCGGGCGTGTCCACCCTGGCCAAGCTGCTCAACCCCAACGTGAAGGTCATCGGCGTGGAGCCCACCGGCGCCGCGTCCATGAAGGCCAGCGTGGAGGCGGGCCATGTGGTCACGCTGGACCACGTGGAGACCATCGCCGACGGCGTGGCTGTGAAAACCCCCGGCGACCTCATTTTCCCCTATATCCAGCAGAATATTGACGACATCATCACCATCGACGACGTGGAGCTGGTGGACGCCTTCCTGGACATGATTGAAAAGCACAAGATGATCGTGGAGAACTCCGGCCTGCTGCCCATCGCCGCCCTTAGCCATCTGGACTGCAGGGGCAAGAACGTGGTCTGTGTGCTCTCCGGCGGCAACATGGACGTGATCACCGTGGCCAGCCTGGTGCAGCACGGCCTCATCAACCGGGGCCGCGTGTTCACCTTCTCCGTCCAGCTGCCCGACCGGCCCGGCGAGCTGCTGCGGGTGGCCGAGATCATCTCCCGTGAGAACGGCAACATCATCAAGCTGGAGCACAACCAGTTCGTCAACATCAACCGCCAGAGCGGCGTGGAGCTGCGGGTGACGCTGGAGGCCTTCGGCCACACCCACAAGCGCACCATCCTCACCGCCATGCGCTCCGCCGGGTACGACGCCCGGGAGGTCAACACCGGCGACTTTTACGACTGATCCCCCCTGATCCTGCTGCCGTCCGGCGGGCAGAGCCCGCCGGACGGCTATCTGAAAGCGGTTGTTCCCCCGGCCGGACCGCCGGGCCGTGGGAGCAGAGCGGGGGGAAGCCGCCGCCGGCTGGGAGCGATTCCGCTGTGCCATCCTATGTGCCGGACCGGCCCCGGGTGCGGCGGGGACCCTTGCCCCACTGAATGCATCATACAGGAAATTTTTCAATTTCTGTTAAAGCGGAGGTTTAAGTATGATTAAAATTGCACCCTCGCTGCTCTCAGCGGATTTTGCCAATCTCCAGCGTGACATTGAGCGGGTTCCCAACGCCGACTGGCTCCACGTGGACGTGATGGACGGCATGTTCGTGCCCAACATCACCATCGGCGTGCCGGTGGTCAAGTCCCTGCGGGCCTGTACGGACAAGTTTCTGGACGTGCACCTGATGATCGAGAAGCCGGAGCGGTACATCGACGCCTTTGCCAAGGCGGGCGCCGACCTGCTCTCCGTCCATCTGGAGGCCGACCTGCCCCCCGCCATCCACCGGGCGCTGGACCGGATGGAGGAGAACGGCGTGAAGAAGGGCATCGTCCTGCGCCCCATCACCGGCGCTGAGGCAGTGATCCCCTATCTGGAGCGGGGCCTGGACCTGATCCTGGTCATGACGGTGGAACCCGGCTTCGGCGGCCAGGCCTTTATGGCCGACATGCTGCCCAAGCTGGAGGCCATCCGGGGCTATATTGAGCGCTACTGCCCGGGCTGCCACCTGGAGGTGGACGGCGGCATCGACCCCGCCACCGCTCCCCTGGCCGTGAAGGCGGGGGCCAACGTGCTGGTGGCCGGCTCCGCCGTGTTCGGCAAGCCCGACCCCGCCGCCGCCGTGGAGGCCCTGCGCGCCGCCGGTATGTGATTTCGAATATTTTGGAGGATTTTCCATGCAGTACTTTCCCCCCGCCCTGGAGAAGCTGGTGGAGCAGTTCCACAAGCTGCCCGGCATCGGCCACAAGAGCGCCCAGCGGCTGGCCTTCTATATACTCTCCCTGCCCGACGAGGACGCCGCCGCCTTTGCCCAGGCCATCACCGACGCCAAGCGAGCCATCTCCTTCTGCCCCGTGTGCCAGAACCTGACCGAGGGCGAGGGGCCCTGCCCCATCTGCCAGAGCCCCAAGCGGGACCGGTCCACGGTGTGCGTGGTGGCCGACCCCAAGGACGTCATCGCCATGGAGCGCAGCCGGGAGTATAACGGCCTCTACCACGTGCTCCACGGGGTCATCTCCCCCATGAACCACGTGGGACCCGATGACCTGCATATCAAGTCCCTGGTGGAGCGGGTGGGCAGCGGCGAGGTGAAGGAGGTCATCATGGCCACCAACCCGGACACCGAGGGCGAGGCCACCGCCATGTACCTCTCCCGGCTTTTGAAGCCCTTCCAGGTGAAGGTCACCCGTCTGGCCTACGGTATCCCGGTGGGCAGCCACCTGGAGTTTGCCGACGACGCCACCCTGATGCGTGCTCTGGAGGGCCGGCGGGAGATGTGATGTTTTCCACAAAAGAGGAGGCCGCGGTTGATAACCGCGGCCTCCTCTTTCATCTTTTCTTCTATGGTTCCAGCATCTCACGCAGACAGGCAATCTTTTCCCCGTCCTCCATCTCGTCGCTGAACACGATCCCCGCTATCTCCCACAGCATCTGCCGGCTCTCTTCCTGCATCGCTGCTTCAATATGCTCTATCCCCGGGATTTCCACTGTTACCTTGCCGCTGCGAATCATATTGGCTAGAATCAGCTCTAATTTTTTCATATCCTTCACCTTGTATATACGTTTATGCGTCAGTTTGCTTTGCATACATCATACACATAATAATATACATTGTAAAGCACAAACGTATATAGCAGGTGATAGTATGGCAAGAAAATTCAAGCTGCCCGCCGAGCCTGGAACCACTCCCAAGAATATCCGCTTTCCCAACTATGTAATTGACCAGGTGGAAGAGGCTATCCGCGGAACAAAAATCTCCTTTTCCGCCTTTGTCATTGAGGCCACAAAAGTGGCCCTGGAAAACCTCCGTGAGGAGGAAGAGGGCCAGGAATAACGCCCTTTTATGTCCCCGAACATGCAGAAGGCCGGCGGCGCAGTATCTGCGCCGCCGGCCTTTTATTGCCTTGTTTCAGATGCCCTTGTCCACGGTCACCTCGCCGCAGAGGCTGCGGGCGAAGAGGGCCCGCACCTGCTCCGGGTCGCTGGTCTGGCCCAGGGACCACATGAGCTTGGTGACGGCGGCCTCGGTGGTCATGTCATAGCCCTGGATGACCCCCTCGGACAGGGCCTTCTGCCCGGCCTGGTAGAGGGAGAAGTCGCTGCGCTCATAGAGGCACTGGGAGCACACCACCACCGCCATCCCCGCCTGGACGGCGGCGTGGAGCTTGGAGATCAGATCCCGGCGGATGAAGTGGAGCCCGCCGGCGCCGAAGGCCTCGATGACCACGCCCCGGTAGTGCATGGACAGGAGCATGTCGAAGATCTCCGGGTTCAGGCCGGGGGTCAGCTTGATGAGGAACACGTCCCGGCACAGGGCGTCCCGCAGGGCGCAGGGCTCCCCGCTGGGGACGGGCAGCGCCTCAGGCCGCAGGAGCAGCCCGGCGGCGCTGATCTGGGCGGCCAGCGGCCAGTTGACGCTCTCAAAGGCGTCGAAGCCGGTGGTGCGGGTCTTGACCGCCCGGCAGCCCAGGATCACCTTCCGGTCAAAGGCCACGAATATGCCCCCCACCCCGCTGGCCGCCATGGCAAAGGCGGTGCGCAGGTTCTCCAGTCCGTCGGTGAGGGGGTGCTCGATGGGCAGCTGGGAGCCGGTGAGCACCACGGGAACCTCAATACCCCGGAGCATAAAGGAGAGCACTGAGGCGGTGTAGGCCATGGTGTCGGTGCCGTGGGTGATGACGATACCGTCAAAATTCCCCCGGCTCTCGTACACCGCCCGGGCGATGACCTGCCACTCCTCCGGCTGGATGTTGGATGAGTCCATACTCAGCAGATCCCGGATGGTGAGGTCGTAATTGTCCGCCAGGCCGTACAGCCGCCTGGCCAGGCCGCCGCCGTCCAGCCCCGGGGCCAGGCCCTCCGCTGTGGGCCGGGAGGCAATGGTGCCTCCGGTGGTGAGAAGCAAGATCTTTTTCATGAATCCATTTCCCTCTTTTAAGGATTTCTTAATTGCATTTCGTTCCGGCATCCTCTATACTGAAATTCAGAAACCAATCTGAACGGAGGAGAGCTTATGCATCAGCGCAATGTTGCCCTCTGCATCGTCCTTACCATCATCACCTGTGGTATCTACGGCCTGTACTGGATGGTCTGCCTCACCGACGACTCCACCGAGGTCACCGGCATGGGCCGCACCAGCGGCGGCATGGCCCTGGTGTTCACCCTGATCACCTGCGGCATTTACAGCATCTACTGGGCCTACAAGATGGGCGAAAAGCTGGACATGGCCCGGGCCCAGCGGGGCGTCCCCACCGGCAGCCTGGCCATTGTCTACCTGGTCCTGTCCCTCTTCGGACTGAGCATCATCACCTTCGCCCTCATCCAGAGCGAGCTGAACAAGTACTCTTTCAACGGGAATGACTTCTGAGGTCAAAGGCCGCCTGAAGCGGCTTCTCCTGCGGGCGGGCCTGATCCTGGGGATCGGGCTCGCCTATGCTGTTTTTGTGGGGCGGAGCGGGCTGTCCCTCCCCTGTCCCTTGCACGCCATCACCGGCCTGCTGTGCCCCGGCTGCGGGGTCACCCGGATGTGCCTGGCCCTGCTGAGGCTGGACTTTGCCGCCGCCTGGGCCGCCAATCCGGTGCTGCTGCTCCTGCTGCCCGTCCTGGCGGCGCTGCTGGTCCGGCAGTCGGCCCGGTACGTAAAAAGCGGGCGGTCCGCCCTCAGCAGAGGGGAATCCGCCCTGGTATGGGGTATGGTGGCTGTTCTTCTGCTGTGGGGCGCCGCCCGGAACCTGGTCCCGCTGCTTTTCTCCTGACCTACCGCAGCATGCGCAGGGCCAGGGGAAGCACCAGCTCGGCCACCTTCCGCTCTCCGGCTGCGGACAGGTTGTGCCGGGGCAGTTTCCGCTCGCCATACCAGCGGTCCGGATCATCCCGCAGGGCCCGGTACAGGTCCACAAAGGGCACGCTCCGCTCGTCGCACAGCCGGCTCAGGCCGTCGTTCCACTTGGGCAGCCGGCTCTGGACCAGCTCTCCGGCGTAATCCTTGTCAAACCAGGGAATACCCAGGGTGATGACCCCGGTCCCCTGGGACTTGGCCTGGCGGAACATGTCCGCCATCTCGCCCAGATAGGCCGCCATGGTCCGCTCGGGCCGGCGGATGTCCTCCATGCCGAAGCCCAGGACGCACAGCCTGGCCCCCGCGCTCCGGGCCGCAAAGGTCTCCCGGGCGTCCGCCGCCGTCTCGCCGGGCACGCCCTCGTTCCGCACCGCAGCCTTGGCCCCCAGCGCAGCCAGAATGGCCTCCATCTGGGCGGGCCAGGCCTGCTCGATGGGGCCGCATTTTCCCTCATCTCCCAGGAAGTAACGGGTGTTCCCGTCTCCCAGGGCCACAATCGTCCGATTCACACACTCACCTTATTTCTCTCTGCATCTCGCCGGCCTCAGGCCAGCAGATCCCCCTCGGAGATCACCTGATACCAGTGGGAGATCAGCCGGGTCTGGACGAATCCGGCCGACCGGTACAGGTCATAGGCCAGAGCGTTGGCGGTGGAGACCTTCAGCCAGGTCCGGCCGAAGCCCTCTCCCGCCAGGAGGGCCATGACGGAGCACAGCAGCTCCCGGCCCAGCCCCCTGCCCCGGAAGTCCTTGCACAGGCCCATGCCCTCGATCTCCGGGTCGGCCTCCTGGAAGCCCAGCAGGTAGACCCCCACCGGCACCCCGTCCAGCATGGCCAGGCCGCAGCGGCTGCCCTCGGCCTGGATGCGCTCCAGGTCCGTGCGGCCGCAGGAGGCGGAGTTGGGCACGTCGAAGAAGCACTCGTTGTACAGGGTCAGCCACTGGCCCACCTTCTCCCGGCTCAGGGGCTCCAGGGTCAGCTTTCCCTCGGGCGGGGGGCAGGTCCTGTCCAGGGGCCGCTCCAGGCGGAGCATATCGTGGCGGAACTCCAGCCGGTAGCCGTCTCCGCTGCCCTCGGCCAGGGGCGCCGCCGGGTCCAGAGACGCGGCGTATATCTCCGTGGCGCCCTCTCGCAGCAGGCTCCGGGCCCCCTGACGGATCAGGCCGTCCACCTGGTCGGGCCAGCACCGGCGGATCCACATATATCCCTTCCCTTTGGCCGGGATTTCTTTTGTTATGATCTCCAGCTCAGGCTGCATGGCCTGTTCCTCCCGCTCTATTCTGTATTGGATGAATTTTTATTATACAACGCGGCCGCCTCCTGTGCAAGTCCAACGGCCTATTCCGTCCCCCTTTCCCCTGTTTTTTGTCCAAATCATCTGAAAACCGGCAGGATCTCCCCCGCTGAGAGGAGACCCTGCCGGTTTTTATCTTGATCTGCGGTACCGCAGTTGTTTTACTCCTCCCCCTGGAGGGCGTCGTAGCCGTGCTCACCGGTGCGGACCTTCACCACGTCCTCCACCCGGTAGACAAAGATCTTGCCGTCGCCCACGTGGCCGGTGTACAGGGTCTTTCTGGCCGTATTCACCACCTGGTAGACAGGCACTCTGGACACCACGATGTCCACCTGGACCTTGGGCAGCAGGTTGATGGACATGGGCACGCCCCGGTAATACTCGGTCCGGCCCTTCTGGATGCCGCAGCCCAGGACCTGGCTCACCGTCATTCCGGTCACGCCGATCTCGCTCATGGCGTCCTTCAGCGCCTCGAACTTGCTCTGGCTGCATATGATGGTCACCTTGGACAGGAGCACGTCAGACGCGGGCGCAGCAGGCGCGGAGGATACCTGCACCGGTACGGCCTCGTCCAGGCCGATGTGCCCTTCCGCCACGGCCTTGGGATAGGCGTTCTCCCCCGCCACGGCGGTCATGCTGGTGGTCTGGCTGAAATCGGCGTAGGCGGTGGGCAGGCCGTGCTCGTGGATATCCAGGCCGTCCAGCTCCTCCTGAGCCGTGACACGCAGGCCGATGGTGTGCTTGAGCACCGTGAACACGATGGTCATGGTCACGGCCACCCAGGCCGCCACGGACACCACGCCCAGGCACTGGGTCAGGAAGAACTTGGGGCCGCCGCCGTAGAACAGGCCGCCGTCCACTGCCAGCAGACCGGTCAGCAGGGTGCCCATCATGCCACAGACGCCGTGGACGGAGATGGCGCCCACCGGGTCGTCGATCTTGACCACCTTGTCGAAGAACTCCACCGCCAGGGGCAGCACGATGCCGGCGCAGATGCCGATGACGGCAGCCCCGAACACGGACACCATATCACAGCCCGCGGTCACAGCCACCAGGCCGCCCAGGGCCGCGTTGAAGGTCATGGACACGTCGGGCTTCTTGAAGCGGACCCAGGTGAAGATCATGGTGGTGACGCAGGCCACCGCCGCCGCCATGTTGGTGGTGACGAAGATAGTGCCCGCGGACACCAGGGTGTCGTCCCCGGTCATGGACACCGTGGAGCAGCCGTTGAAGCCGAACCAGCAGAACCAGAGGATGAACACGCCCAGGGCTGCGATGGAGAGGTTGTGGCCCAGGATGGCCCGGGGCTTGCCGTCCTTGTCATACTTGCCGATGCGGGGCCCCAGCAGCTTGGCGCCCACCAGCGCCGCGATGCCGCCCACCATGTGCACGGCGGTGGAGCCGGCAAAATCGTGGAAGCCCAGCTGGGACAGCCAGCCTCCGCCCCAGATCCAGTGGCCGGAGACCGGATAGATCACAGCAGAGATGATCAGGGAGTAGATGCAGTAGGAGATGAATTTCGTCCGCTCCGCCATGGCGCCGGACACGATGGTGGCCGAGGTGGCGCAGAACACGGTCTGGAAGATGAAGAAGGCCATCAGGGGCACGCCCTCGGGCAGGATGGCGCTGTAATCGCCCCGCACCAGGGGGTCAAAGCCGCCGATGAGGGCCCCGGCGCCGCCGAACATCAGGCCAAAGCCCAGCAGCCAGAAGACCGGTGTGCCGATGCAGAAGTCCATCAGGTTTTTCATCAGGATGTTGCCGGTGTTCTTGGCCCGGGTGAAGCCCGCCTCGCACAGCGCGAAGCCCGCCTGCATGAAGAACACCAGCGCAGCGCCCACAAGCACCCAGATCGTGTTGACCGAAGAATACATAGACTCTCCTCCTCTAAAAATAGTTTAAGGGGGCGTACTCCACACACTGAGTACGCCCCCTTGCGTAAAAGAAAGAGGCGCTAAGAATACTTCGTATCCTCAGCGCCCTTGCTTTGATGGGTTGATTTTAATCCCGTTTTTGAAAGTTGTCAAGCCGAAACTTTCATTTCGTTTAATATGATAAAGTATTTGATCGAATGAGCCTTATGCCTGCAATTTCTTACAAAATCAACTTTCCATATCTTTATTTTTCTATTTCAAAAATATCATCGCGTTTTGTTTGCATCTCTCCGGACGCCAGGCCGGGCAGGCCAAATAGAGAAGCAGGATTTCCGTCAAAAACGGTCCTCTTTCAGCCGTGAGGCCCGGCACTCCTGCGCCTACAGCCGCACCTCCACCGCCTCCGCCATGATCAGGCTGTCCGGCGTCACACGGCAGGTGTGGGCCAGGATCTCCACCCCCGCCGCCCTGGCCCGGCGGAGCGCGTCCCCAAAGGCGGGGTGGGTCAGGTCGTTGGGGGAGAAAAAGTCCGCCCGCTCCATCTGGATGACAAAGCACACCGCCGCCTCGTACCCGGCGGCCTTACAGGCCATCAGCTCCTCCAGATGCTTCACGCCCCGCTCGGTGGGGGCGTCGGGGAAGTAGACCGCCCCGTCCCGCTCCAGGGTGACCCCCTTCACCTCCACAAAACCCCGGCGGCTCTCCCCGTTTTCCGAATACTCATAGTAGAAATCAAACCGGGAATTCCCCCACGTTTTCTCTCCCTGGAGCAGGGTCAGCCCGTCCCGAAACGCCCCCGACCTCGCCCACTGGGCGAACACCTGGTTGGGGGCCTGGGCGTCCATATTGATGAGGGTCCCCGCTCCGCCCTCCGCGCTGCCCTTCTCCACTGCGATCAGGTCATAGGCGGTCTTACGGGCCGGGTTGGTGCTCTTCTCCAGGTAGACTGTGGTGCCGGGAACCAGCAGTTCCCGACAACGCCCTGTATTTTTTACGTGGCATATTACAAAATCTCCGGTTTTCTCCTGGCCCTCCAGGGCCACATGGGCGATAAACCGGTTGGGCCGGGCCAGGAATATCCCCCGGCTGATATGGTGGTAATGCATGGTCTCACGTCCTTCCGGGATATGATACCACAGCCGGGCTGGGAAGGGAATGGGCTTTCCCAGCCGGCGGCAAAAAGAGCGCCGGGCAAATGCCCGGCGCTCTTGGGATGACATGCTCAGTCGGCGGAGGAGGTCACCGCAATGTTCAGGGTGGTGGTGCCGCCGTTGCTCAGCTCCACGGTCACGGAGCCGGTCTCAACGGTCTTCAGGTCCACCCAGGCCAGCACGGCGCCGCTCCAGTTGGCGTCGCCGGCAACGGTGTACTGGCCGTCAATGGTGAGGGCAACAGGCACGCTGGTGCCGCCCCACTGGGTGGTGATCCAGGCCAGGATGCCCTCGGTCACGTTGTCCTTGTGGACGGTCAGGGTGCTGTCATCCCAGGAGAACACCTTGCTGACCGGGATGCCCTGGATCTCGGCGGGGCCCTCGGCCCACAGGGCGGCCATCATCTCGTTGACGTTGTCCTTGTTGTCGGTCTCAGCGCTCCACACAGGGGCCTGGGCGGCCGTGATGGCGCCGGGCAGCTGGTTGGAGATGACGATGTTGCCGGTCTTGAGGGTGTAGGAGCAGGAGGCAATGGCCACGCCGTCCTGGAGGAAGGTGAGGGTCTCGGTGTAGTCGCCGGTGCCCTTCACGGACCACAGGCCGTCCTCGGCCTGGGCGAACACGGTGCCGAACTTGAAGTAGGTGTACCCGTCGTCCTCGGTAAGGGTACCCATGCGGCTGTCGCCCTTCAGCTCCGCAAAGGTCATGGTAGCGGTGCCCACCGCCTCCACGCCGGGACGGGTCACGGTCCGCACCACGGTGTCAGCCGCGCCCAGCTGCTGGGTGGGCACACCGATGTACTCCACCAGTTCGCCGTTGCGGCTCTTCACCTCGGCCTGGGTCAGGGAGACCTGGCCGCTCAGGTCCAGCTCGTGGGCCTCGTCACGGGCGATGGTGTCGCTGCTGCCGTCCACCCAGCCGCTGGTGGCCACCTTCACGTCGGTGACCGTCTCAGGCTGGCCGATGGTATAGCCGCTCAGATCCACGGTGAAGGAGTAGGCGGCCACCACGTTGTCGTCCTTCAGGAAGCGGATGGTGTAGGCGTACTTGCCGCCGTCGGTCAGCTCCCACACGCCCTGGGCATTCTTCCGGGCAAACACAGCGCCCCACTTGAAGTAGTAGCTGTTGTCGTCCTTGGTCCACCAGCCCGCGCCGGCATCGGCGGCGGTGTCGCTGGACAGGGCCCACTCGGTGTTCTTGCCGTTGACCGTGCGGACGATCTTGTCAAAGCTCAGGCCGTCCTGGGGCACGGCGTAGTACACGGTGTACTCACCGCCGCCGCCCATGCCCTTGACCTGCTCCTGGGTCAGGGCGCCGCTGCCGCCGTTGGACACCAGGGCGGTGCTGCCGTCCCAGGCCAGGCCGGTCTCGCTGGAGCTCACGCCCTCGGGCAGTTTATCCAGGGAAGTTGTAACATTCTCCAGGTTTTTTACGTTTGTCTGAATGGAGGCCAGATTGATCTCGTACTTCTGGGGGGCATAGGCGTCGCCTTCGCCGTCCCAGTCGATGGTCAGGTGGGTCTTGGGGGTCAGGGCGGTGGCGTTCACAAAGGCCACGAAATAGTACTCACCCTCCGCGCCGCCGGCCACATTGGGGTCGCCGGTGGTCAGCTCCACGGAGCTGGAGGCGGTGTCGCTGGCCTGGGTACCGAAGGTGTAGTAGGCGCTGGTCACCCCCTCAGGGGCCTTGATGGCGAAGCCTACCCAGGAGCCCTTGGTGTGCTGGGCGTTCTCGTGGATGGGCACCACGCCGCTGCTGGACAGGTCAATGGTGATGACGCCGGTGGCCAGGGTCTTGTAGGCGCTGGCAGTGATGGTGGGCATCTCGGTGATGGGCTCGTCGCTCTGGTCCACCGGATTCACGCCCACAACGCCGCTCACGTTCTCCACGCTGGGCGGGTTGTAATCGCCGCCGGAGCCGCCGCTGGTGTTGTCCTTGATCTCGTTGCCCTTGCTGTCGGTGGGGTTCTTCACGCCGTCGGCCACGTCAATGACAGCGGGCTTGCGGCCATCCAGGATGACGCCGCTGGACTCGATGACGGCCTTGGAGATGGTGCCGCTGTTGTCCACCCGGACGGCGGCGCCGGCCTCCAGCGTGTGGATGGTGCCGGTGTTCTTCACGTCGGCGGCGCTGTTGGCCTCCAGGGTGGTGATGGTGCCCCCGTTGGACAGGTGGGCCTCGGCGTTGTTAATCGCCACGGTCTCCGCCTTGGCGCCCGCGGCCACGGTAACAGCGGCGGCGCTGTTGACGCTGACGTTCATCGCTTCGGTGCCGCTCTCCAGGGTCACGGCGGCGGTGCCGTCAACCTTCACGGAATCCGCCATCACGCCGCTGAGCTTCACGGTGCCGTTACCGCAGCCGGCGGTCACCACTACGCCGGCGGTCTTGCCGGTGAGCTTCACCTCGCCGTTGGCCGCCACCACCACAAAGCCCTTCTGGTTGTTCACGCTGTATTCGCCGGGCTCGCTGATGTACACGGTGATGGCCTTGTCCAGCAGAGCCATGGTGGAGGCCCGGTCGATATTGACGCCGGGCTGGATGCTGCCGTCGCCGCTGCCGGAGATGATGCCCATCTCAGCCAGAGGGGCCATATATCCGGCAGCCCAGTCGGCCACGGACCCGCCATCGGTAAATCCGCCCAGGTTGGGGTTCTCCGCAGGGATAACGCCCATGGCCCGGCCAAACATGACCATGGTCTCCTGGCGGCTGATCATGGCCATGGGGTTGGCGTTGAGGCCGTCGCCCTGCATGATACCGGCGGCAGTACACTTGAGGATGGCGTCGGCGTACCACTCGCCGCCCTGAAGGTCGGCGTAGATGTTGGGCGCTCTCTCGGTCAGGCCGAACATGTTGACAAAAATCTGTGCCAGCTCGGCCCGGGTGAGGGAGGCCGTAGGATTGAAGTTGCCGTTCTCATCGCCGTTCACCACGCCGGCGGCGCCCCACCGGCCGATGGACTCGCTGGCCCAGCTGCCGGCGGTGTCGGGGAATTCAGGCGCTGTCTGTTCCGCCGCCATGGCGGGGAGGGACAGCATGGACGCCATCATCGCTCCAGACAGGACCAGGGATAATCCTTTTCTTCCGTTCATATTATTTCCTCCTGTTCTGCACGGATTGTTTCAGCCTGTGCTTTTTCACAGGCTGCCGGGGCCCGTGGCGCTCTGCACGTCTGCCGCAGGCCCTCCGGTCTGCCTCTTCTACTTTTTCTCATGCTTCCTGTACACTCTTATAACGACATCGGCCCGCATTCTGTTACCGTATGGCAGAAATACTGCCAAAAACTTATGTCCGCACTTGTGTCAACGATACGATGAGCGAGGTGATTTCCATGATGTTCCCTACGATCCGCACACTGCGGGAAGGCCGAAATTGGACGCAGCAGCAGGTGGCTGACATGCTCTATCTCAACCGCCGGACCTACTGCGCTTACGAAAACGGCGCCATCGCCATCACGCCGGAGCTGTTGATCCAGCTGGCAGCGCTCTACCAGACCAGCGTGGACTACCTTCTGGGCCTGACCACTGTCAAGGCCCCCTATCCCCGGAGAGGACAACCATGTCCGTTCCAGGCACGCGGTACAGTCTGACTTATATGGAAATCCTTCGGCCTGACAGGCAGCTTCTTCTGCGGCTCTGTCGGAATTTTTTTCATGCTGATGTACAGGTAAAACTGTCGGCAATCTTCATATTTTCTTCTAATTCCCGTTCTTTTCTGTACTTTTAATGCCGACTGATTTAGTATAACAAATTCCATCCGCAGTTCAAGCGGTAATATTTTCTTTTAAGTAATAATAAGTACAAGAATTATGTAACTAAAAAGCCGTTTCCGGTGGGTACGGAAACGGCAAAAAAGAAGCGACAGACATCTGTCTGCCGCTTCTAACTCTTTGTGTTGGCGTTACCTATCTTTCCGGGCCGTCT
>NZ_JBBMFK010000020.1:0-68362 GCF_040096055.1 Pseudoflavonifractor intestinihominis | reverse complement strand
CTTGTGGGATTTATCCCCGTGGACGAGCTGATGAAACAGGAAACGGCATGACCGAAGCCATGCCGTTCCTGCGAAAATTGATTTTGCTTTCTTATGACCCCCGACCATGTGGCGCGGGGGATGTTTTTTGTCCCTGGGAGAGATGCTCTGGAGGATGTCCTCCCTGGCTTCCCCCGCCAGGGAAGGCTTAGAACGCACCCCATAGGCTTTCCCCACCGGGGGAAGCTGTCACGCGAAAGCGTGACGGATGAGGGCAACTGCGGCAATTACTGAGTCCCTTCCCCTCATCCGCCCCAGTGTGCGCACTGGGGCACCTTCCCCCCAGGGGGAAGGCTTGCCTCGGGCATAGACTGAAACACGGCGCAGAGACTTTGTGCGGCATTGAGAACGCCCCTTGAATTGCAGGGGCTTCCAAGTCTGGGCGGGTAACTCTGCTCGGGCCTTGCAGTAACGGCACGCGGGGCACCGAACCGGCATAGTAACTACTCTCAAATACGGCGGGTCATTGGACACCGCCGCCGCCGGACGTACTCCGAAAGGGGGTACCAGGGGGAAACGGGCGCGTTTGGCCCTGGAAGGGCCCTCCGCGCCTGTTTCCCCATGGCGAGCTTTGCCTACTTTCCCTCGCTGGAAAGTAGGCCGCCGGAGGCGCGTCCTCGCAAGCTGCGTATCGCTCGCTTTGCTTAGTCCAGCTGCTCCCCTCATCCGTCTGGCCTTCGGCCAGCCACCTTCCCCCCAGGGGGAAGGCTTGGGCGCGACCCTTTTATCCTCTTCCATACAAAACAAAAACGCCCCCGGCGCCGCCCTTGTGCGCGGCGCCGGGGGCTCGCTCTCTTTTCTTCAGCCCACAAAGTGTTTCCGCCAGTAGTACTGAAGATTGTCGTACAGGTCGGCCAGGGCCTGATCCTCAGCGGTCAGATCCTTGGTCAGGTTTCCGTCCTCAAAGTAGAGGCCGGTGGGCACGTTGATGACGGGCAGGGCCTCCATCACCGGCCGGGTGGCCTGCATGAAAGCGGGACCCTCCCAGCCGCACAGGTCAAAGAGCTCGGTCATGAGGAAGTTGGGGCTCACGTCGGGGCCCTCGCCCTGGAAGTCGCAGCCCAGCACCTCTTTGGCCGCGTCGTTGGCCCAGATCAGGTAGCGGGTGGCGTAGTAGTTCAGGAAGCCCTCCTTGGTGGACAGGTCCAGGTCGATGCCCAGTTTGCTGTACACGCTGTTGGCGTCCCCCATCCAGGGGTTGTGGTCGCCGAAGAGCACGATGACCACCGGGTCCTTGCTCTCCCGGAAGTAGTCGAAAAACTGCTCCATATTGTCCCCGGTGTTCTTCAGGGAGCCGAAGTAGTTGTTCATCAGGTTCAGCTCCTCCTGGGTGTAGGACCCGTCGTCCACCACCCAGCCGTCCCCGTACCAGGTCCGGTCGGTGTCATAGGGGCCGTGGCCCTGGTAGGTCACGTTGAAGGAGAAGTAGGGCCGGTCGTCGCTGGCCTTGTGCTCCTCGTACAGATTGATGATCTCGGGGAAGAGCACGTCGTCATACCCGATGCCGCCGCCCGTCAGCTCCCCGTAGTAGTTCTCCACGAACTTGTAGTCCTCCAGGCCCAGGTTGGCGTTGATGTTCTCCCGGTTGTAGAACCAGGCGTAGCAGGAGTGGCTGCCGGTGGCGTAGTAGCCCTGATCCCGGAAGTACCAGGCGTAGGAGTTGGTGGGGGAGCGGAAGGACCCCAGGTCGGAGTAGCCGGTGAGGAAGCACCGCTCCGTGTCGATGGTGCCGCCGGCAAAGATGTTGGTCACCAGGTTGCCGGTGTAGCTCTCCGCCTCCAGCTCGTGGAACACCCGGTACACCTCCGGGTTCAGCTCAGGTACGCCGAACTTGGTGAAGTCGTTGTAGGCCTCCAGCTGGATGGTGAAGATGTCCACCTTCTGCTCCTCGGGGATGTCGGCGTCGGTGTACCCGGCCATGACCTCCTGGCAGGCCTTGGCGTCGTAGCCCTCGGGGGCCGGGTCGGAGGCCGAGCGGACGCTGTACAGGAAGGGGTAGAGGAAGCCCTTGGAGGTGTACACCTGGGTGGCCGACCAGGGGGAGATCAGGTCCTCGTTGCGGGTCTTGTTGTTGTAGAGGTTGGCGTCGGTGTACAGGGCGTACAGGGGAAAGGCCATCAGGGCGGTCACCAGGGCGCACAGCAGCCGGGGCTTCCAGGGGGTCTTGGCCCGGGCAAACAGCAGCAGGAACACCAGCCCCAGCACCAGCAGCGCCAGGGCCATCACCATGCTCTTGTTGAGGAACAGCTGGTACTTGCCCGCCATGTTGCCCGCTTCCCGGATGAGGAGGATGTCCTCAAACATCATGGGGTCGTTGCGGAAGGTGAGCTTGTAAAAGCTGGCAAAGGTGAGGCCCATGGTCAGGGCCGCCGTCAGCAGGTAGGAGATCCAGGCCCGGCCGATGAGGAAGTAGAGCAGCAGGGACAGGAACGCCACAGGCAGGATGTTGAGCAGGGCGATGAGAGGGTGGGTGAAGTAGCTGATGAACATGGCGGTGCGGTTGTCCACGCAGGCAAACCACAGGGACAGCACCCCCACGCACACCCCCATCAGCACGCACAGCACCGGGGTGAGCACCGGGTTCTTGGCAATGGGGTCCAGCTTTTGCAGAAATTTTTTCATAATTTTGACTCCGTTTTTACAAGGCAGGGAAAGAGAAACCGCCGCGCCGGCAGGCCGCCGGTGCGGCGGGTCTCGTGTGGAAACTTGAAAAGGTCTCTCCAGAGAAGGGCTTTCAGAGCGCACCTTACAGGCTTCCCCCGCTGGGGGAAGCTGTCGAGCGCCAGCGAGACGGATGAGGGGTACTGCATTGCGCATCGAAGGCTCTCCCCTCATCCGTCATTTGCTGCGCAAATGCCACCTTCCCCCCAGGGGGAAGGCTTAACTCGGTCAGAGACTGAAACACGGCGCAGAGGCCCCGTGCGGCATTGAGAACGCCCCTTGAATTGCAGCAACTTACAAGTCTGGGCGGGTAACTCTGCTCGGGCAGAGGGGGAGCGGCACGCAGGGCACCGAACCGGCGTGGTAACTACTCACAAATACGGCGGGTCATTGAATTTTGCCGCCGCCGGACCTCGTCCTCGCAAGCTGCGTATCGCTTGCCCCGGCATAAATTCCAGGGCTCGTTCACTCCGCTGCTCGTCCTCTCCCCTCGTCGCCGCAAGCTACATATCGTTCGCTTTGCCATAAATGGCAAAGCTCATTCATTGCGCTGCGGCTCCTCTCCCCACGAAAGGCGTTCCGCCTTCCGCGGGGGCCCCATATTTGCTTCGCTGGGCTCGTGCGGGGGCCCCGAGAGGCAGCCACCTTCCCCCAGGGGGGAAGGCTTGATTAGAACGCGATCTTCTCCTCGATATAGGCCTTCAGCTGGTCGATGGGCAGGCGCACCTGCGCCCCACGAAACAGGTTTCGCGGGGACCCCGAGGATTTTATCTGCTGGGGCGGAGTGAATCCGCCCCGCATCAGGGTTTTGTCTGCGCCAAAACCCTGCACGCCGCAAGCGGCGGACATGGAGCAGGAAGATGCTTCTCCTTAGAACGCGATCTTCTCCTCGATATAGGCCTTCAGCTGGTCGATGGGTAGACGGACCTGCTCCATGGTGTCCCGGTCGCGGACGGTGACGCAGTGGTCGGCGGGGGTCTTGTCGTCGCCCACGGTCTGGAAGTCCACGGTGATGCACAGAGGGGTGCCGATCTCGTCCTGGCGGCGGTAGCGCTTGCCGATGGAGCCTGCCTCGTCGTAGTCCACCATGAAGTACTTGGACAGCTCAGCGTACACCTCCTGGGCGGCGGGGCCCAGCTTCTTGCTCAGGGGCAGCACGGCGCACTTGAAGGGGGCCAGGGCGGGGTGGAAGCGCATGACGGTGCGGACGTCGTTCTTCTCCGCGTCCACCACCTCCTCGTCGTAGGCCTCCACCAGGAAGGCCAGGGTCACGCGGTCGGCGCCCAGGGAGGGCTCGATGACGTAGGGGATATAGTGCTCGTTCTTCTCCTGGTCAAAGTAGGTCATGTCCTTGCCGGAGTGCTCCTGGTGCTGCTTCAGGTCGTAGTCGGTGCGGTCGGCCACGCCCCACAGCTCGCCCCAGCCGAAGGGGAACATGAACTCAAAGTCCGTGGTGGCCTTGGAGTAGAAGGCCAGCTCCTCGGGCTCGTGGTCGCGCAGGCGCAGGTTCTCGTCCTTGATGTTCAGGCTGGTGAGCCAGTCGTGGCAGTACTTGCGCCAGTAGGCGAACCACTCCAGGTCGGTGCCGGGCTGGCAGAAGAACTCCAGCTCCATCTGCTCGAACTCACGGATGCGGAAGATGAAGTTGCCCGGGGTGATCTCGTTGCGGAAGCTCTTGCCCACCTGGCACACGCCGAAGGGCAGCTTCTTGCGGGTGGTGCGCTGGATGTTCTGGAAGTTGACAAAGATGCCCTGGGCGGTCTCGGGCCGCAGGTACACCTCGGTGGAGGTGTCCTCGGTGACGCCCTGGTGGGTCTTGAACATCAGGTTGAACTTGCGGATGTCGGTGAAGTCGCTCTTGCCGCAGCCGGGGCAGGGGATGCTGTTCTCCCGGATGAAGGCCACCATCTCCTCCTGGGTCATGGCCTCCACGTTCACGTCGGTGCGGCCCTGCTCCTGGAGCCAGTCCTCGATCAGCTTGTCAGCGCGGTGGCGCATCTTGCAGGCCTTGCAGTCGATGAGGGGGTCGTTGAAGGTGGACACATGGCCGGAGGCCACCCACACCTGGGGGTTCATCAGGATGGCGGCGTCCAGACCCACGTTGTAGGGGTTCTCCTGGACGAACTTCTTCCACCAGGCCCGCTTCACGTTGTTCTTCAGCTCCACGCCCAGAGGGCCGTAGTCCCAGGAGTTGGCCAGGCCGCCGTAGATCTCGCTGCCGGGATAGACGAAGCCCCGGCCCTTGCACAGGGCCACGATCTTTTCCATGGTCTTTTCGGTGTTCTTCATTATAAAACTCAAACTCCTTCTGTCTGTGATTTGCCGGTAAACGGGCGGCCGGAAAACAAAAACCGCCCTGAGCCTCAGCTCAGGGCGGAATATCTCCGTGGTGCCACCTGAATTCGGAGCGTGACCGCTCCGCACTCGAACCCGGTAACGGCGGGGACCGGCGGGGCATTTCCTCCCCGCGGCTTGCGGGCGCCTTCCGCGGGACCTTCGGGCGCCTTCCACCAGCCGGCGTCTCTCTCAGGTCCGGGTCTCCGCGTACTCCTCCCGGTCAATGCCTGTTTCTGCGGGACATTGTATCACCAAAACCGGGTTGCGTCAAGGACAGCGGGGGAAATGGGGGCAAAAAATTCGTGTTCCGCCTTCAGAACAGGCGGAGGAACTGGCCCACCACCACCGCCGCCATCACCACCACCGCCAGGGAGGCGGCGGCGTCCAGGGCCAGGCGGAGCCGGTGGGGGCGGCGGACACGGGGCGCGCCGCCTTCAGGGGCGCTTTTGTCCCCGGCGGGGGCGCATTCCCCGGCAGAACCGGCGTCGGGTTGGGCTTCCTCCTCCGGCTCCCCGGCCAGGGCCCGGCGGCAGGCGTCGAAGTCCAGCACCTTCCCCTCCGGCCGGGGCGCCTTGGGCCGGGAGCGGAGAAAGAGCATATCCCTGGGCGCGGGGGCGGCCTCCCCGCTGGCCATGTGGTATACAGTCAGACGCCGCGCGTCCAGGCGGTAGTAGATGGTCTCCATGGCGTTCCCTCCCGGCTTTGATGAGTCCAGAATAGCACATATTGCGTCCTATAAACCGGACTTTTAGATTCCGCCCCGGCAGGTCATTTTCCCGCCGTTATGGAACCTGCGTTCGAATATAGGATACAACAAATGTTCGAAAAAAGCAAGAGGGTTTTTCATCTTTTTTCGACCGGCCCCGTCCCGGAACCGGAGAACGCGCCTTTGACCTCCCCGGTCAGACTTCAGCCGTCCCGGGTCCCCTCGCCGGCGTCCTTGTCCCCGGCGGGGGAGAGGAGCTGGTAGATCTTCTCCGCCACCGGCGGCTCGCCTCCAGCCGCCCGCCAGCCGGCCGCAAAGGCCAGCCGCACCATGGAAAACAGATAATTCTCCGCCTCGTCGTACTCGTGCCGCTCCAAAAACGCGGAAAACGCCGCTTCAAAGTCGTTTGTGTACATTTTTATCACCTCGCCACTATTTTACACGATTAAACACTATAATGCAAAAGGAAATCGTGAATTATAGTATCATCTCGTGTAGAGGTGATACCGTGAAACCTTTGAAAAAAAGTGTCAGTATTACACTGGATATGCCTGTTTTGGAACAGATTCAGGCACTGGCGGAGGGGGAGGACCGGTCCCTGTCCAGCTATATCAACCTGGTGCTCAAGGCCCACCTGGAGGACCTGGAGAAAAAGAAACAGCAGCAGTAACGACAAGCCCGCGCCGCAAAAGCGGCGCGGGCTTGTCTGCGGTTTGATGGGCGGCGGAGGTTGTCCCCCTCATCCGTCTGGCCTTCGGCCAGCCACCTTCCCCCCAGGGGGAAGGCCTAGGACACGGTGCTTTCTCTGGCTTCCCCCTCTGGGGGAAGCTGTCGAGCGCCAGCGAGACTGATGAGGGGGACTGCGGCGCTCACTATAACCTTTCCCCTCATCCGTCTGGCCTTCGGCCAGCCACCTTCCCCCCGGGGGGAAGGCCTAGGACACGGCGTTTTCTCTGGCTTCCCCCTCTGGGGGAAGCTGTCGAGCGCCAGCGAGACTGATGAGGGGGACTGCGGCGCTCACTGTAACCTTTCCCCTCATCCGTCCCAGTGTGCGCACTGGGGCACCTTCCCCCCCCCCAGGGGGAAGGCTTTTTTCTCCACAAAATACCCGTAAAATGTGGAAAATCCGCCGGGAGCAGCTTGCTCCCGGCGGATGCTATGTTTATTCCTCGTCCAGCTTGAGGACAGCCATAAACGCCTCGGTGGGAATCTGGACAGACCCCAGACTCCGCATCTTCTTTTTGCCCTCTTTCTGCTTCTCCAGCAGCTTCTTCTTCCGGGTGATGTCGCCGCCGTAGCACTTGGCCAGCACGTCCTTCCGCATGGCCTTGACGGTCTCCCGGGCGATGATCTTGCCGCCGATGGCGGCCTGGACGGGCACCTCGAAGAGCTGGCGGGGGATGTTCTCCTTCAGCTTCTCGCACAGGCGGCGGGCACGGGGGTAGGCCTTGTCCTTGTGGGCGATGAAGCTCAGGGCGTCCACCTGGTCGCCGTTGACCAGCATGTCCACCTTCACCAGCTCGCTGGGCCGGTAGCCCTCCAGCTCGTAGTCCAGGGAGGCGTAGCCCTTGGTGCGGGCCTTCAGGGTGTCGAAGAAATCGTAGATGATCTCGTTGATGGGCATGGCGTAGTGCATCTCCACCAGGTTGGTGTCCAGATACTGCATGTCCTTGAACTCCGCCCGGCGCTCCTGGCACATGGGCATGATGTTGCCCACGTAGTCCGGCGGCGTGATGATGGACACCTTGGCGTAGGGCTCCCGGGCCTCGGCGATCTGGGCCGGGTCGGGGTAGTTGTGGGGGTTGTCCACCCGCACCACCGTGCCGTCGGTCCTGGTGATCTCGTAGATGACGCTGGGCAGGGTGGTGATCAGGTCCAGGTCGAACTCCCGCTCCAGCCGCTCCTGGATGATCTCCATGTGGAGCATGCCCAAAAAGCCGCACCGGAAGCCGAAGCCCAGAGCCGCAGAGGACTCGGGCTCAAAGGACAGGGAGGCGTCGTTGAGCTGGAGCTTCTCCAGGGCGTCCCGCAGGTCGGGGTACTTGGAGCCGTCCTCGGTGTAGATGCCGCAGTACACCATGGCCCGGGCGGGGCGGTAGCCGGGCAGGGCCTGGGCGGCGGGGCGGCCGGCCTCGGTGACGGTGTCGCCCACCTGGGTGTCCTTCACGTTCTTGATGGAGGCGATGAAGTAGCCCACCTCGCCGGCGATGAGCTCCTTGCAGGGCTCCATGCCCAGGGGCAGCAGGTGGCCGCACTCGATCACGTCGTAGGACGCGCCGGAGGCCATCATCTTCACGGTCATGCCGGTCTTGATGGTGCCCTCCATGACCCGGAAGTACACGATAACGCCCCGGTAGGCGTCGTACTGGCTGTCGAAGATGAGGGCCTGGAGGGGCGCGGAGGGGTCCCCCTTGGGGGCGGGAACGTTCTTCACAATGTCCTCCAGCACCGCGTCGATGTTGATGCCCATCTTGGCGGAGATCTCGGGGGCGTCGGCGGCGGGGATGCCGATGATGTTCTCGATCTCCTCCTTGACCCGGGCCGGGTCGGCGGCGGGCAGGTCGATCTTGTTCACCACGGGCAGGATCTCCAGGTCGTGCTCCATGGCCAGGAAGGTGTTGGCCAGGGTCTGGGCCTCAATGCCCTGGGCCGCGTCCACGATGAGCACCGCGCCCTCGCAGGCCGCCAGGGAGCGGCTCACCTCGTAGTTGAAGTCCACATGGCCCGGGGTGTCGATCAGGTTGAGCTCGTAGGTATTGCCGTCCTGGGCGGCGTAGTTGAGCTTCACCGCACGGGCCTTGATGGTGATGCCCCGCTCCCGCTCCAGGTCCATGTTGTCCAGCAGCTGGCTCTCCATGTCCCGCTCGGCCACGGCGTTGCACTTCTCGATCAGCCGGTCGGACAGGGTGGATTTGCCGTGATCGATGTGGGCGATGATGGAAAAGTTACGGATTTTGGATTGATCGGTCATAAACAAAAAACCTCCGGTAGGGAATCACCAAATCAAAGCCCAGCGGAGCGGGTTTGATTTGGAAAGGACGAACAGCGGAGCGAGCGTTCCCCTTCAGGGGGAGGCGAGGGGTGCGGATCTTGTGAGGACGCCATACCTCCGATCAGGGGATACAGGCAGAATGAAACGCGGAAAGCCCGCCTTACTTCCGGTCGGTGCGGCGGAAGTTCATGCCCCGGTTGATGCGCTCGCCGGTGTTGTGGATGATCTGGAGCAGGGACTGGTAGGGGCCGGGGTAGTTCTTGGACAGGGCGTCGTGGTTCATGGCGGGGAAGGAGCCCTTCTCCTTGGCGTGGGCGGACAGGGCCTCCACATACTCGGCCTCGGCGCAGATCATGTCCGCGTTGGGCATGCCGGCGGCAAACTGGGCCGGAGGCACGGAGAAAAAGTCCTCGTTCTGGGTCACGTCGGCCCGGTAGAGGTGGCGGAAGAGCTTGTAGATGGCGGTGCCCAGGTAGTCGGAGGCCGCCCGGATAGCGTCCCGCTTGCCCACCTTGCCCAGCAGGTCGAAGAGCACGCTGATGGAGTTGACCAGCAGCTTCTTGGACAATGTGGCCATGATGCTGCCGTGGAGCACGTTGTCCTTTTCGGCGGAGTAGTCGTACAGCTCCTCGGCGCCGATGGTGGTGCCGTCCCTGGTGAGGGTACGGCCCAGCAGGAAGTCGGCGGACACGTTGTAGTAGTCGCAGGCCTTGATGACAAAGGCCAGGCCGGGCTCCCGGATGCCGTTTTCATAGTGGGAGAGCAGCGCCTGGGAGATGCCCAGATCCTTGGCCACCGCCCGCTGGGACGCGCCCTTCTCCTGCCGCAGGAGGGAGAGGGAACGGGAAAAATCGGAACTCATTGGTCGCACACACCTTTTTCATTTCATGGCGGGATTTCCGCCCTATTTTTATATGACAGCCAGTATAGTATACCCGTAGGAATACAAAAAGTAAAGTATAAAATTGTCCCTTTTGTGGGTTTTCCCATTGAGAACCGCCGACAGGGTGGTGTATAATAGGGACACGCAAGGGAATATTCCCCTATTTTACATGAAATACTGGAGGAAGTACGATATGATGGAGATGTTCAACAAGCTCATCGACACTCTGAAGGCCAATCCCAAGCGGATCGTCTTCACCGAGGGCACCGACGCCCGCATCCTGGAGGCCAGCGCCCGGCTGCTGACCGGTTCCTGGCTCAAGCCCGTGCTGGTGGGCAACGTGGAGGCCGTGAAGAAGGCCGCCGCCGACCACGGCTTCAACATCGACGGCGCCGAGATCGTGGACCCCGAGACCTATGAGGGCATGGAGGCCATGGTGGAGAAGATGGTGGAGCTGCGCAAGGGCAAGATGACCGCCGACGAGTGCCGCGCCGCCCTGAAGAAGGGCAACTACTTCGGCACCATGCTGGTGAAGATGGGCGTGGCCGACTGCCTGCTGGGCGGCGCCACCTACTCCACCGCCGACACCGTCCGTCCCGCCCTGCAGCTGATCAAGACCAAGCCGGGCAACAAGATCGTCTCCTCCTGCTTCATCCTGGTGCGGGAGAACTCCACCGGCGGCGCCGAGGCCCTGGCCATGGGCGACTGCGCCATCAACATCAAGCCCAGCGACGACGAGCTGGTGGAGATTGCCCTGGAGACCGCCAAGTGCGCCAAGATCTTCGGCATCGACCCCAAGGTGGCCTTCCTGAGCTACTCCACCAAGGGCTCCGGCAAGGGCGAGGACGTGGACAAGATGCGCTCCGCCTGCGAGAAGGCCAAGGCCGCCGCCCCCGACCTGGCCATGGACGGCGAGATGCAGTTCGACGCCGCCGTGTCCCCCACCGTGGGCCAGCTGAAGTTCCCCGGCTCCAAGGTGGCCGGCTACGCCAACACCTTCATCTTCCCCGACATCAACGCCGGCAACATCGGCTACAAGATCGCCCAGCGCCTGGGCGGCTTCGACGCCTACGGCCCCATCCTGCTGGGCCTGAACGCCCCCATCAACGACCTCTCCCGCGGCTGCAACGCCGAGGAGGTCTACTCCATGGCCATCATCACTGCCGCTCTCTCCTGAGCACTAAGCAAATCCGGAGCACCCCCCTGGGGGTGCTCCTTTTTTTTTGCGGCCATGGAGGAGACCTCCGCCCTGCCCCTGGCAGGGCCCGGCGCCTGCGCCGCCAAGGGCTTGCGCCCTGGGCAAGCCCTTGATGCCGGGGGCAATTCACTTGCCCCGGCAGATGTCTTGGGTCCGGGGTCCCCACAGGTTCCGCCTGTGGGGCCTGCTCCATGGCCATCATCACTGCCGCTCTCTCCTGAGTACAGAGCAAATCCGGAGCACCCCCCTGGGGGTGCTCCTTTTTTATAGCTAAAAATGCCGGACCCCGTGAGGAGTCCGGCATTTTTCTGCTTTTACCGGCTGGAAACCCGTTCCTTTGCCGGCTGCTTGGAGCCGGCAAAGAGGAACATGAGATACCGCACCAGGGCGTAGAGGGTGGTGAACGTGGCGATAACCGTCTCAATCAGCACCACCGTGCTCAAAAAGGGCAGGGGGCTGCCCAGGTTGGCCGCGCAGGCCATCAGCTGCTTGGAGGCGATGGCGCTGATGACAAAGGGGAAGGTGAAGGCGGCGTAGCTGGGGAAGAAGGGCAGCCTGAGATACTGCACGAACTTGACGCAGGCGAACAGGAACAGCACCGTGGCCAGCACCCACAGCACCAGCAGCAGCGGCAGGGACTTGGGGGTGACCGATTGGACGTAGCCCGCAATGCACAGGCTGGTGGGGGCGGCGTAGATGCAGATGAGGGGCTGGGCGGGCTTGGGGACCGGCTTCTTGACGTACCGCACCGTCACCAGCACCAGCAGCACCACCAGGGTGACAAGGCCGAACACGACGCAGGCCGAGCCGATGGCCGCGGCCTGGAAGGGGGGCGCCGTAATGCCGGCCATGGCGATGCCCACATAGACGATGTACCAGCTGGCAAATACCCGCTCCAGGGCAAAGCCCCTCAGGAATTTCACGCTGAACCAGATAATCATCACCACGTGGAGCGCCACGCCCACATACCAAATCACTTTGGCCGGGCCGCCGATGTAGGGGTTGAGGTAGGTGGCCAGCAGCATGACCGCCATGGGGAAGGTGAAGGACACGCTGGCCATAATGGGATTGCCCATGTCCGTCCGGAACTTTTTCACGTCCACAAGGATGCTGAGCAGGAACACTGCCATGAGCACGCCGCCCACGGCCCCGCACAGCAGCCGCACCCCTTCGGAGTAAGACTGGAGCAGGTTGCCCAGGCCGAACATGCCCAGGCTCACGGCGCAGATGGGAATGGGAACTCGTTTCAGAATGCTCATGGTTACGCCTCGAGGGGGGTGATACGGGTCTTCAGGTACTCGTCGTGGGTCAGGACGGTGATCTTGCCCTCGGTGGGGATGCCCAGCTCTCTGGCGATGATCTCCGCGGTCTTGGCGGCGCACAGGCCGGTATAGTAGATGCACTGGCTCTTGTGCCCGCCCTGGGACATGTCGAACTCCCGGGTCAGCACCCGGCAGCATGCCACGCCCTTGGTGTTGTTGGCCTTGAACCAGTCGTGGAGCTCCTTGGTCAGGGCCATGCATTTGACCACGCTGGGGTCGGCGGGCCCCTTGTGCTCGGTCCTTCCAAAGAACATGCCGATGGCCAGAACGCCGCCGTTCAGCGCGCCGCAGATACACCCCGACCTGCCCACGCCGACGGCCATGCCGGAGGACATGCGGATGACCTCTTCGGGCACATCCAGTTCAAAATTGGAGCGGATGATCTCGGTCACCGCTTCACAGCAGAAAAAGCCTCTGCGGTAGGACTCCTCCGCCTCCTGCTGGACCTTTTCCAAATTGATGGACTTGGCATTTACTTTCATATGGGACTCCTTTCCGACAACCGTGTCTGTTGTATTGAAAACGCGGATATTATACCATGGCCCTAGGATAAATTCTATTTTTCAATCCTTTTATTGGAAATTTCAATACTGCGTGCAATTTATAGAAGTTTCCTATGTTTTTTTGCGGGCATGGAAAGGGCCCCAACCGTTTCCACGGGGTTGGGAAAAATGGAAGCCCCCGGGCGGATCGATGATCCGCCCGGGGGCTTTTGCGCTCTGTGCTGTCCTGTGTCGGGCTCAGTCGTCGGGGGTCATATAGTAGGGCTTCATCAGGCTGGGCTGCTCGGTGGAGTCCTTCTGGTTGTCCCGGCGGAACATGACCTCCGGGGGACCGTTCCGGCGGCCCCGGCTGCGGCGTCTGCTGTCCTCCCGGCGGCCGTCGGCCTTGGGCTGCTCCTGCTTGGAGGCGGCGGGCTTTTCCGCTTTCTTCTCCTTCTTGGACTTGGCGGGCGCCTGCTCCCTGGACTTCTTCTCCTTTTTGGGCTGCTCTTCGGCCTGGGGCGCCCCCTTCTTCTTCCGGGGCGCCTTCCGCTCCTCCTCCCGGCGGGAGGGACGGCTCAGGGTCAGGGGCTTGGGCGCCAGCAGACGGGCGGTGGCGTCCAGGATCACGTCCCCGTCCAGAGGATTGGGCTTGTAGAAGTCGGTCTGGGGCTGGCTGGGCGCGGCGGGGATGGTGTCCTCCAGGTGCTGGCGGCGGACCCCCCGGCGGCTCTTCTTCTTGGGCGCCTCGGGGGCCTCCTCCACGGGGGCCTGGACCTGGACGGCGGCCGCCTGCTCCGCCGCCTCGCTCTGGCCGGACTTTTTCCGGCGGCGGCGGCGCTTCTTGGCCGGGGTCTCCGCCGGGACAGCGGCGGGGACGGGCTCCTCCGCCGGAACGGGGGCGGCCTGCCTGGCCTTGCGGGCCTCGGCGGCGGCCTTGTTGGCCGCGTCACGGGCCCGGCGGCGCTCCTTGGCGGCGGCGCGGGCCTCCGCGTCGTCGGCGTTCACCGGGCGGCCCTTGGCGTCCTTGGGGGCCTCGAAGACCTCCATGGGCCAGGGGTTGTTCTGGGCCACCGGCACCTTGCGGCCGATGAGCTTCTCGATATCCTTCAGGTACTGCTGCTCGCCGAAGTCGCAGAAGGACACGGCGGTGCCCCCACGGCCCGCCCGGCCGGTGCGGCCGATGCGGTGGACGTAGGTCTCGGGTACCTCGGGCAGGTTGTAGTTGAACACGTGGGACAGCTCTTCAATGTCCAGGCCACGGGCGGCGATGTCGGTGGCCACCAGGCAGCGCACCTTGCCCGCCTTGAAATCGGCCAGGGCCTGCTGCCGGGCGGTCTGGCTCTTGTTGCCGTGGATGGCCGCGGCGGAGATGCCCGCCTTCACCAGGTCGCCGGCCACCTTGTTGGCCCCGTGCTTGGTGCGGGTGAACACAATGGCGTTCTTCACCTCCAGGCCCTCCACCAGCCAGGCCAGCAGCTTGGTCTTGTTGCCCTTGTCCACCAGGTAGACGCTCTGGTCGATGATCTCCACCGGGGAGGACACCGGGTCCACCGCCACCTTCACCGGGTTCTTCAGCAGGCCGTTGACCAGGTCCATGACCTCGGGGGGCATGGTGGCGGAGAAGAAGAGGGTCTGCTTCACGGCGGGCAGCAGCTTGAGCACCCGGCGCACGTCGTGGATGAAGCCCATGTCCAGCATCCGGTCGGCCTCGTCCAGGACGAAGATCTCCAGCCTGGACAGGTCCACATAGCCCTGGCCCTGGAGGTCCAGCAGGCGGCCGGGGGTGGCCACCAGGATGTCCACGCCCTTCCTCAGCTTGTCCACCTGGGGCTGCTGGCCCACGCCGCCGAAGATTACGGCGGAGCGGAGGGGCAGGCGCTTGCCGTAGGCCTCGAAGCTCTCCTGGATCTGGAGGGCCAGCTCACGGGTGGGGGTGAGGATGAGGGAGCGGATGGGCCGCCCGGCGGGGATCTCCCCGTTGAGGCGCTGGAGGATGGGGGCGGCAAAGGCGCAGGTCTTGCCCGTGCCGGTCTGGGCGCAGCCCAGCACGTCCCGCCCGGCCAGGGCGGGGGGGATGGCCTTCTCCTGGATGGGGGAGGGCTTCTCATAGCCCAGGCCGGCCAGGGCCTCCAGGATGGGTTTGATCAGGCCAAGTTCACGAAAGGTCATAGATGCACAATTCCTTTGTCAAAAATTTGCGGAGGACGGCCCGGACATCCCGCCGGCCCGCAGCCGGGGACCTGGACCGTCACCGCCGGCAGGCCGTCAAAAAGACACCCCCCGGAAAAAGGGCCTCCCGGCGGGGGTGTCTGACGGTTCCCGTATTGCGGCGTACCGGCCGGAGCGGCTCCGCACCGCCCCGTATCTTTACTTAGTATAACACATATCCCGGGATATTACCAGTGGGGAAAGGGAAGGGCTTGCCTCGGGCAGAGATTGAAACACGGCGCAGAGACTGCGTGCGGCATTGAGAAAGGTCATTGAATTGCAGGGGCTCACAAGTCTGGGCGGGTAACGCTGCTCGGGCCATGCAATAACGATACGCAGGGCACCGAACCGGCATAGTAACTACTTTCAGGTTCGGCGGGTAATTGGACACTACCGCCGCAAGCCGCGTCTCCGAAGGGGGTACCAGGGGGAAACGGGCGCGTTTGGCCCTGGAAGGGCCCCTCCGCGCGTCGTCGCCGCAAGCTACATATCGTTCGCTTTGCCATAAATGGCAAAGCTCATTCATTCCGCTGCGGCTCCTCTCCCCACAAAAGACGTGCCGTCTTCCGCGGGGCCCCTTTTTCCCAGCGGCTTTTGGGTACTTTTCGCCGGTGAAAAGTACCTCCCCGAAGGGCGTTCCCCTCATCCGTCATTTGCTGCGCAAATGCCACCTTCCCCCCAGGGGGAAGGCTTGGGAGCAGCAGCCTCTCTGGCTTCTGCCCCGGGGGGAAGGCGTTGGTTACTGCCCGTCCCCTCGGGCGATAAGGGCCCGGAGCACGGCGGCCACCGTCTCCTCCAGGGTCTGGCCGTCGGCGTCCACGGTGATGTCGGCGTACTTGTCATAGAGCGGCGCCCGGTAGTTGTACAGGTCGGCCAGGGTCTGGCCGGGAGAGAGGGCGATACCCCGGGTGCTCATGTTGTTCAGCCGCCCCTTCAGCTCCTCCAGGGACACCCGCAGGTACACCACGGTGCCCAGCTGCTTCAGGTGGCCAATGGCCCCCTCCCGGCATACCGCGCTGCCCCCGGGGGCGATGACCGTCCCGGTACACGTCACCGAGCAGATGGCCGCCTCCTCCGCGTCCAGGAAGGCCTCCAGCCCCCGCTTGTCCAGGATCTCCTGGAGCAGGGCCCCCTCCCGCTGCTGGATGGTCAGGTCGGTGTCGATAAAGCCGTAGCCCAGGGTCTTGGCCAGAAGCACGCCCACGGTGCTCTTGCCTGAGCCGGGCATGCCAATGAGAATGATATTGTCCACTTGCGTCGCTCCTTTTTATTCGGGCAGGGAGAAGGTGGTCTCCTCCCGGCCGCTGCTGTAACTGTGGGTGGAATACTCCATGGTCAGGCTCCTGGCGCTGTCGGGCACCGACAGCAGACACTCCAGCTCCGTGGTCTGCCAGGCGGGCAGCCACACCTCGTGCCAGTTCTGCCGGTCCTCGTCGGCCAGGTAGACCGGATAGTCGGCCTGGCAGTCCAGCCACCAGTCCTCATCGTCGTAAAAACTGAAGTAGTCCACGCTGATCCAGGCGTCAAAGTTGCCCTGGTTGGACACCTCCACCGTCACCCGCCAGATGCTCTCCCCCTGGTACTCCTCCGACGGCCCCTGCCGCACGGCGGAGGTCATGCGGGCGGACAGGTTGGTGTCGTACCAGTAGCCGGTGGTGCGGGTGGCGAAGAGGGCCACGGCGATTACCACGATGGCCACCGCCACGCCGATGAGCACCGGCTTCTCCCAGCCGCCGCCGGCCTCATAGATCTGGGCGGAGCCGCAGCGGGGACAGGTGTCCCGCCGGCCATGCCAGCTCTTCCCGCATTGGGCACAGTGCTTCTTCACGGCGCTACCTCCTCCCGCGGGGGCAGAGTAACGGCATATGTATGGATGGCCGCCACCCGCTCCGTCTCGTCCTTGCCCGTCCGCTCCTCCAGGCACAGCACGACGCTGTCAAAGCCCTTGGGCACGTAGAACAGCAGGTTCCCCTCCAGCGGGTCCTGCCACAGCAGGTCGTAGGTGGTGATCCCCTTCACCCCCAGCTCGGCCAGCATGTCCAGGTCAGTGCTGTCCTCCAGCGGGGGGATGTAGTGCCCCCCGTCCAGGGCCAGATAGATCTCACCGGTGGGGTAGTCCCAGTCCAGGCTGTCGCCGCCGGTAACCGTCACGTCCACGGCCAGCAGGTCGAAATCCGCCCACCACAGCCGGGAGCTCTGGTCCAGGTCCACCCAGGACAGGCCGTTCACCGCCACCGTCAGGCCCCCCACCGCAAAGGTGTCCCTGTCCTCGGCCACAGAGGGGATGGGGCCGCTGTCCTGGGTCTGGTAGCGCACCACGCCCCAGGCGATGAGAGCGGCGCACACCGCCAGGCCGATGCCGATGAGCACCCGGAGCAGCAAAACCCCGCCGCCCCGCCGGACAGGGGGCGCCATGACCGGCTCCGTCACCGGCTCCTCCGGCTCCGGAGGGGGCGCGGAGAACTGAAAATGTCCCGTATTGCCCCCGGCGTCCCCCCGGGGGGTGCGGCGGCCGCAGGAGGGGCAGAAGTCCCGGGCGTCGCCGTCGTAGACCTTGCCGCAGTTGTCGCACTTGATCCGTCTCACTGGTGGAATCCCTCCAGTTTTCCGCCCGGAGGGGCCGGGCGGCTGATTGCGGCTGTGTGGTGATACCATGCATGGCATCATCAGCCGGGTTTTTCGGTTGCCCCGCAAGGGGCGAGAAAAACCGCTGAAAGCAAAGTATAATAGCCGCTTTGCGGCTATTATACCAAATATCCCCGGGAAATGGAAGTGCCCCCTAGCTGAGGAACATGTCCACGTCGGCCACGGTCAGCCCCTCCTGGAGGGCCAGGTTGATGCCGTAGCCGATGACCTTGGCCATGTCGGCCACCTGGCGGTCGATCTCCCGGGGGGTGACTATAACGCCTTTGCCCCCGTCTCCCAGCGCGCCCGGGTCCAGGCCGGGGCGGCCCGCCTCGGAGAGCACGTCGGCGCAGAGGGTGGCCGCGTCCACCACCGTGGGCACCCCCACCGCGATGACGGGCACCCCCAGGGTCTCCTCATTGAGGGCCGCCCGGGCGTTGCCCACCCCGGAGCCGGGGACGATGCCCGTGTCCGCGATCTGGATGGTGCGGCACAGCCGGGACAGGCTGCGGGAGGCCAGGGCGTCCACCGCCACCACCCGGGCAGGCCGCACCGCCCCCGCCATGGCCGCCGCCAGCTCGCCGCTCTCCACGCCGGTGGTGCCCAGCACCCCTGCCGCCAGGGCGGACACCGGCCGGAAGGACCCGAAGTGCTCCGGCACCCGCTGCACCAGGTGGCGGGTGACCATGGTGTGCTCCACCGCCAGGGGGCCCACCGCGTCGGGGGTGATGGCGCGGTTGCCCAGGCCCACCACCAGCACGCTCTCCCCGGGCCTGAGCTTCAGCAGGGCGGAGAGCTCCGCCCCCACCGCCCGGGCCGCCCGGCCGAAGGCGTCCGCCTCCCGGCGCTCCAGGCCGGAGAGCTCCACCGTCACGTAGGACCCCTCCGGCTTGCCCAGGGCCTGCGCCCCCTGCCGGTCCAGGATGTCCACCCGGGTGACGGGAAAGCCCTCCCGCTCCGTCTCCCTGGTCTCCACGCCCTCCAGCGCGCCCCCCCGGGCGCCCTCCTCCCAGATGCTCTTGGCCTCCACGGCCAGGTCCGTCCTCCGTCCAAGCATCCCCTTTTCACCCTTTCCTCCAAAATCATGGGGCCGGCGGCCCTCTACATATGGTACTTTTCCAGTATGTAAGCACTATTTTTAGCGTCTCGGCCCTGTCTATTCAAAAAGTGGACAAATTTTTTCAATTTATTCTTGCATTTTTCCTCTTGTGCTGGTACAATATAAATCTGCTACAGGCAAACTATGCGTATATGCGTATTGCAGATACGTTAATCGTCATCGGAGGAGGTGTTTGGTTTGCCGAATATTAAGTCTGCCAAGAAGCGTGTGCTGGTCAGCCAGGCCAAGGCCGCGCAGAACAAGGCCGCCAAGTCTGCCATCAAGACTGATCTGAAGAAGTTTGAGGCCGCAGTGGCCGAGGGCAACCGCAGCGAGGCCGAGGGCGCTTACAAGGTGGCTGTCAAGGCTGTGGACCAGGCTGTGGGCCACGGTCTGCTGCACCGCAACAACGCCGCGCGCAAGAAGAGCAGCATGACCATCAAGCTCAACAAGCTGGCCTGATCGCGCTAGAGAGAGCGGAATGAAGAGCCGCCTGCTGTTAAAGCAGGCGGTTTTTTGTCTTTATTTTCCCGGTTTTGGGGCGTGATTTGCCTTGCAAAAGGGAACATGCTATAATACTGCGTAAATCTTCAGCGCAGCATGCCGGCCGCGGGCCGGCCCGAGAGGAGGCGGTCTTTGTGGGCACGGTGTGGAACTCCAGCCCGGTGCGGTTCATCCGGGAGATGGTGGACCTGTATTTCAGCAAAAATGTGTCCCGGTCCGCCGCTGAGCTGGCCTACTTCCTGATCCTCACCTTTTTCCCGGTGCTCATCTGCGTCAACGGCTTCGTGGGCCTGCTGAAGCTGGACCCGGTGACCCTGCTCAGCGGCATCGAGGAGTTCCTCCCCAGGGGCACCCTGGACGTGGTGGCCGAGTACGTGGGCTATATCAGCACCAACCAGTCCACCGCCATGCTGGTGGCCGGCCTGTCCGCCACGCTGTTCTCCGCCTCCGCCGCCTTCCGGGCACTGATGAACATCATGAGCGACATCTACGAGCGCAAGACCTACACCGGCATCTTCCAGATCATCGCCAGCGTGCTCTTTTCCCTCCTGTTCCTGGTCACCATCTACCTGTCCCTGGTGGTGGTGCTCACCGGCGGCTGGCTCTTCACCCTGGTGGAGGACTTCTTCCACCTCAACCCCGGCGACCTGCCCTGGGACTGGCAGTGGATCCGGTTCCCCATCCTGTTCTGCCTGGTGCTGCTGTTCGTGCTGCTGGTGTACCGCATATCCGCCCCCAGAGGCAAGCCCAGGCCCCCTATCCTCACCGGCGGCATCCTGGCCTCCGTGGCCCTGGTGGCCGCCTCCATCCTGTTCTCCTGGTTCATCGGCCTGTCCTCCCGGTACTCCCTGGTGTACGGGTCCCTCACCTCGGTGGTCATCCTGCTGCTGTGGCTCTACCTGTGCGGCAACATCCTGATCCTGGGCAATGTGTTCAACTGCGTGTGGTACCGGCGGAAAAAGGTCCGCTACCTCCAGAAACTGAAGAGAGAGGACTATCCCCCCGACAGCCTGGGCTGATGTTTTCCACATCGGGCCGCCCGGCTATGGACAGTGGATTTAAAGCCCCCGGAACAGCCGCTCTTGGCTGCTCCGGGGGCCTTTGCGTTGGGGCCTTGTATTCTCCCGCCGGGCATGGTACCCTGTTGGTACACGAGAGGGGAGGGGTACACAATGCCGAAAGAGCCGGTTCTGCCTCCGGCAGGGGAGCCGGGGGAACTTCTCCCCCTGGCCCTGGAGGCCGCGGAGGAGGGGGAGCGGCTGGAGGGGCTGGACTTCTCCGGCCAGACCGCCCTGGGGGAGGACCTGGCCGAGCTGGAGCTGTCCGGCTGCCGGCTGGTGCGGTGCAGGCTGACAGGGTGCTCCTTTGCCGCCGCCTCCCTCCGGGACGTGCTGTTCCAGGACTGCGACCTGTCCCAGTGCCGCTTTACAAAGGCCAGCCTGACCCGGTGCACCTTTGACGGCTGCAAGGCCCTGGGGGCCGATCTCTCCGGCGCGTCCCTCCGGGACGTGTCCTTCTCCAACTGCCGCCTGGACCTGGCCAACTGCAACGCCGCCGCCCTGCGGGACGTGGCGTTCCGGGACTGCTCCATGGAGGACGCCGCCCTGTCTGGCTGCCGGGTCAGGGGCCTGACCCTGGACCGGTGCGCCCTTACCCGGGTCAACTTCTTCCAGACCCCCCTGGCCGGGGTGGACCTGACCTCCTGCACCCTCATCGAGCCGGTATTCTCCGCCTCCGCCGCCGAGCTGAAGGGGGCGGTGGTGGACCTGTTCCAGGCCGCCCAGCTGGCCAGACGGTTCGGCATCGTCATCAAGGAGTAGGGCCGTTTTCTGCCGATAAATGATAAAAACAGCGTGGATCGAGGGAATCCCTTGATCCACGCTGTTTTGTTATTGATACTTCCTGCTCTCCGCCACCGGCAGCTCGTCACAGCGGTTGTTGTATGGGTTGGACGCATGCCCCGCGTCGTCGCAAAAGGCGTTCCCCCTTCCCCGGGGCCCCGATATGGGGCAAGGGCCTCAGGCCTTGTACTTTTTGCTCTCCGCCACCGCCAGCTCGTCGCAGCGGTTGTTGTACGGGTTACTGGCATGACCCTTGACCCAGTGGAGGTTGACGGTGTGGCGCTCGCACAGCGCCAGCAGCCGCTCCCACAGATCCGGGTTCAACGCGGGCTTCTTGTCCGCCTTCACCCAGCCCTTAGCCTTCCAGCTCTTGGCCCAGCCCTTCTGGAGGGCGTCGATGACGTACTTGGAGTCGGAGTACAGCTCCACCACGCAGGGCTCCTTCAGGGCCTCCAGGGCCGTGATGACCCCGGTCAGCTCCATGCGGTTGTTGGTGGTGTGGCCCTCGCCGCCGGAGAGCTCCTTCTTGAACGTGCCGTACATCAGAATGGCCCCCCAGCCCCCCGGGCCCGGGTTGCCTGAACAGGCGCCGTCGGTGTAGATTGTGACTGTCTTCATAGTGCTCCTATCTTTGCCTCCCCCTGGGGGAAGGTGGCGCGGCAGAGCCGCGGCGGATGAGGGGACCCCCTCCTCCACCGCCAGCTTAATTGCAATGCAAACGCCTTCAAAGTTTTCTTTGATATCCAGATTGGAAAAGCGGAGAATGCGTATATGTCTCACGTTCTCCAGATACTCCGCCCGTTTTTGGTCTGCCTTCAATCCAGGCTCCAAATAATGTTGGGACCCATCCAATTCAACAGCCAATCTGGCCTGATGGCAATAGAAATCCACAATATAAGGTCCAAACGGCTTTTGGCGCAAAAACTGGACCGGGTAAGTACGCAAAAAATCATACCACAAATGCTTTTCTTCCTTTGTGGCGTTTTTTCGCAGCTGACGGGCACGGGTACGTAAGGAAGTCTCTTTCTCCATGTCCCCACACCCTTCCCCTCATCCGTCATTTGCTCCGCAAATGCCACCTTCCCCCAGGGGAAGGCGCTTAAAGGTCCCGGAGGATCTCCTGCCGCTTCTCCTCAAACTCCCGGGCGGTGATGAGGTGCTGGTCGTAGAGCCGCTGGAGCTCGGCCAGCCGGGCCTCGGCGCTGTGGGCGGCGGGGCCCTCAGCGGACGGGGCGGAGGCGTCCCCCTCGCTCTCCTCGTCAATGTTCCACTCGTAGGAGAAGTACATACCCTTCTTGTTGCAGGCGCCGTAGACACCGATACCCACAAAGCCCAGGGACATCACTGTCCATATCAGGCCGAAGGGGCCGGTGTTGGGCAGCAGCTCGGTGACGCCGATATACAGGAATCCCAGGGCCACGGCGGCGAAAATCCCGCCAAACACCCGGCTGAAGGTGATCATACTCTTGCTGGGGCGGATGGTCATGCGTCTGCGTCTGCGGTGGTTCATACGCGGCCTCCTTTTCTCCATGGACGAATAGGTCAATGATGATCGGCGGATTTTCTCCACATCAGGGCCGGGTTTTGGGGATACTTCCCCTCATCCGCCCCCTCCGGGGGCACCTTCCCCCCTCAGGGGGGAAGGCTTTTCCTTGGCTTCCCCCTGGGGGGAAGCTGGCGCGCGAAGCGCGGCTGATGAGGGGTCCCGCTCCTTCAAAGCCTGAATAATCGCGGTACAAACCCCTTCAAAATTTCTCTGGATATCCAGATTGCTGAACCTCAGCACCGATATTCCGTGCTCACGGAGCAGATACTCCGTCCTGGACCGGTCGCTGTCCGGGCCGCTGCCCTGATAATGCTGGGAGCCGTCCAGCTCCACGGCCAGTCTGGCTGCAGCACAGTAAAAATCCACAATATAGGGGCCAAACACCACCTGTCGACGGAATTGCATGGGAAACGTCTTTAAAAAGTCATACCACAGGTGCCGCTCCTCTTTGGTCGCGTTTTTTCTCAGCTCCTGGGCCCGGAGCCGCATGGTTTCTCCGGTACGCATGGCGGCGTTCCCCCTCATCCGCCCCCTGCGGGGGAAGGTGCCCCCGCAGGGGGAAGGCTTTTGTGCTCTGACTTTTCCTTTTCCGTCCTCTCCCCGCTATCGGGAAGGCTTTGCTCTCTGATTTTATTCCACAGTCTCGTCGGAAGACGTGGAAACAGGGGCGTCGCCGCCGGAAATTTCTTCCTCCTGGATGGATTCCTCGTCCTCGTGGTCGGTGCGTGCAAAGGAAATTACCTTTACACCTTCATCCAGGTTCATCAGCTTCACGCCCTGGGCGGCGCGGCCGTAGGTGGAGATGCCGGACACCGCCATGCGGATGATGACGCCCGCGTCGTTGATGACCAGAATGTCGTCGGCGTCGCTGACCACCTTGACCCCCACCACGGGGCCGGTCTTCTCGGTGACATTGTAGCCCTTCAGGCCGTAGCCGCCGCGATTCTGGGGGCCGTCGGCGCGGATATACTCGTCCATGTCGGTCCGCTTGCCGTAGCCGTTCTCGGTGACCATGAGGACCTGGTGATCCCGCTTGGCCCGGGCCGCGCCGATGACATAGTCCCCCTCACGGAGCTTGATGCCCCGGACGCCGCAGGCGTCCCGGCCCATGCAGCGCACGTCGGTCTCCTTGAAGCAGATGGCCATGCCGTCGTGGGTGGCGATGAGGATGGCCTGGTCGCCGTCGGTCTCCCGGACGGCGATGAGCTCGTCCCCCTCGTCCAGGGTGATGCAGCGGATGCCCGCCTTGCGGGCGGTGTTGATGGCGGAGAGCTGGATGCGCTTGACCGTGCCGTTCCGGGTGACCATGGTGAGGTACCGGTCCTCGGGGAACTCCCGCAGGTGGATCATGGCGGTCACCTTCTCGCCGCTCTCCACGGGCAGGATGTTCACCAGATTGGTGCCCTTGGCCATGCGGCCCGCCTCGGGGATCTGGTAGCCCTTCTTCCGGTGGACCCGGCCCTTGTTGGTGAAGAAGAGGATGAAGTCGTGGGTGGAGGCGGTAAAGACCGTGTCCACATAGTCCTCCTCCTTGGTGGCCATGGCGGTGATGCCCTTGCCGCCCCGGCGCTGGGTCTTGTAGGTGGAGGCGGGCAGGCGCTTGATATAGCCGCCGGCGGTGAGGGTGAAGACGCACTCCTCCTCCTCAATCAGGTCCTCGATGTCGATCTCGTCCTCCACGTCCTGGATCTCGGTGACCCGCTCGTCGCCGTACTTGTCCCGGATGGCGATGAGCTCGTCCTTCAGCACGCCCCGGAGCATCTCCTCAGAGCCCAGCAGCTGCTGGAAGTAGGCGATGCGGGCCTCCAGCTCCTTGTACTCGTTCTCCAGCTTCTCCCGGTCCAGTCCCTGCAGGGCCTTGAGGCGCATGTCCAGGATGGCCTGGGCCTGCACGTCGTCCAGGCCGAAGCGCTCCATGAGGCGGTCCTTGGCGTCGTCGTAGCTGGTGCGGATGATGTGGATGACCTCGTCGATGTTGTCCTGGGCGATGAGCAGGCCCTCCAGCAGGTGGGCCCGCTCCTGGGCCTTCTTCAGGTCGAACCGGGTGCGCCGGATGATGACCTGCTCCTGGTAGGCGATGTACTCGTCCAGGATGTGGCGCAGGGACAGGATGCGGGGCTGGAGCTTGCCGCCCGTCTCCACCAGAGCCAGCATATTGATGGCAAAGGTGGTCTGGAGCTGGGTCTGGGCGAAGAGCCGGTTGAGCACCACCTGGGGGTTGGCGTCCCGCTTGAGCTCGATGACCACCCGCATGCCGTTGCGGTCGGACTCGTCCCGGATGTCGCTGATGCCGTCCAGCCGCTTGTCCTCCACCTGGTCGGCCATGTTCTTGATGAGCATGCGCTTGTTGACCTGGTAGGGGATCTCGGTGACGATGATGCGGGTGCGGTCCTTGCCGAACTCCTCAAACTCGGTGCGGGCCCGGACGCACAGCCGGCCCCGGCCGGTGGCGTAGGCCGCCCGGATGCCCGACCGGCCCATGATGATGCCCCTGGTGGGGAAGTCGGGGCCCTTGATGTGCTCCATCAGGTCGGACAGCTCGGCCTCCGGGTTGTCCAGCACGCAGATGGTGGCGTTGATGACCTCGGTCAGGTTGTGGGGCGGGATGTTGGTGGCCATGCCCACGGCGATGCCGCTGGAGCCGTTGACCAGCAGGTTGGGGAACCGGGAGGGGAGCACCTTGGGCTCCTTCCGGGTCTCGTCAAAGTTGGGGTCCCAGTCCACCGTGTCCTTCTCGATGTCCCGGAGCATCTCGTCGGAGATTTTGCTCAGCCGGGCCTCGGTGTAACGGTAGGCGGCCGGGGGGTCGCCGTCGATGGAGCCGAAGTTGCCGTGGCCGTCCACCAGCATGTAGCGCATGGAGAAGTCCTGGGCCAGGCGCACCAGGGCGTCGTAGACGCTGGCGTCGCCGTGGGGGTGGTACCGGCCCAGCACGTCGCCCACGCAGGTGGCCGACTTCTTGAAGGGCTTGTCCGCCGTCAGGTTGTCCTCGTACATGGCGTACAGGATGCGGCGGTGCACCGGCTTCAGGCCGTCCCGCACGTCGGGCAGGGCCCGGCCCACAATGACGCTCATGGCATACTCAATATAGGATTTTTCCATCTCCGGCACCAGGGGAGACACCTCAATGTGCTGATTGGGGTAGCGAATCTCCTCCGGGTCGTATTGGGGCTTCTTGCTCATGAATTGATTTCCTCCTCATAGAGGTTGTAGTGGGACGGATGTCCCACGATATTTTGTCAAAGGGTCTGGAGCGGGGGCGCTCACCCCTCCAGAATACTCTGGATGTTCTCCTCGGTCAGGGCCAGGTACTCCGGCTGAATCTCCTGGCTGTCCCGCACATAGACGTAGCGCCACGCCTGGTAGACGGAGGCGTCCAGGGGCTCGTCGCTGTCCCCTCCGTTGGCCGCGATATAGTACACAAAGCCGGTGCCGCTCTTGTCGGCCTCCTCCGGGTA
The DNA here is from genome assembly GCF_040096055.1 of Pseudoflavonifractor intestinihominis. NCBI lineage: Bacteria > Bacillati > Bacillota > Clostridia > Eubacteriales > Oscillospiraceae > Pseudoflavonifractor > Pseudoflavonifractor intestinihominis. Next base: position 42,458 of record NZ_JBBMFK010000020.1, on the reverse strand, counting down.
GCCGTTCTCCAGCGCCTCCCGGCCCCAGGCGTGCACCGAACCAACCTCCACATAGACGTCCAGATACTTGTCATAGCGGTAGAGGGCATAGGGCCAGAAATCCCTGCTGATCAGCTGCTGGTTGTGCTGGGAATCCGACTGGACCGCTCCACTCTCATAAAAGGTCAGCTCGGGAGAGGTCTCCAGCTGGACACCCAGTTCCCCGGTCTCCCCATTCCAGGAGAATACATAACCACGCCTCCCGGCAACCATGGTGCTCTCATAGATCAGGATCAGCTCCCGCTCCCCGTCCCCGTCCACATCGCAGACGGCGAACCGGTTGTCCGCCATGTCGTACTCGCCGGGCAAGCCCATGGGCGTTCCGTCGGGCAGAATATGCTCCTGAAGCATCCGATCCAAGACGGCGGCAAAGGCCTCCCTGGAACCCCCGTTCACCCGCATGAGGCCCCCCGCCTCCGCCGCGGGGGAGGGGGAGGCGGATTCCGGCGCAGGGGTGGGAGAGACGGCCGGGGCGGACTCCGGCGCGGGGGTGGATGCGCCCGGCCCGCCGGGCTCCCCGGCGCAGGCCGTGAGGGCCAGGACCAGACCGAGGGCCGCGAAAAGCGCAGATTTCTTCATCACACAGCCTCCAAATCAATAGTCCAGGTTCACCGCATACTTGGCGTTCTTCTCGATGAACTCCTTGCGGGGCTCCACCTTCTCGCCCATGAGGACGGTGAAGGTGGCGTCTGCGGCCACGGCGTCGTCCAGCTCAATGCGGCGCAGGGTGCGCTTCTCCGGGTCCATGGTGGTCTCCCACAGCTCGTGGGGGTTCATCTCGCCCAGGCCCTTGAAGCGGCTGATGTCCACCTTGGCGTTGGGGTTGTCCCCCCGCAGCTCGGCGGACACCCGGTCCCGCTCCTCGTCGGAGAAGGCCACCCGGGTGGTCTTGCCCCGGGTCAGCTTGTACAGCGGCGGCACGGCGGAGTACACATAGCCGTTCTCGATCAGGGGCCGCATGAAGCGGAAGAAGAAGGTGAGCAGCAGGGTACGGATGTGGGCGCCGTCCACATCGGCATCGGCCATGATGATGACCTTGTGATAGCGCAGCTTGGTCACGTCGAACTCGTCGCCGATGCCGGCGCCCAGGGCGGTGATGACGGGCTGGAGCTTGTCGTTGCCGTAGACCTTATCGGCCCGGGCCTTCTCCACGTTGAGCATCTTGCCCCACAGGGGGAGGATGGCCTGGAACCGGGAGTCCCGGCCCTGGGTGGCCGAGCCGCCTGCGGAGTCGCCCTCCACGATGTACAGCTCGGTGAGCTCGGGGTTGACCTCGTTGCAGTCCCGCAGCTTGTCGGGCATGGCGGCGCCGCCCAGGGCGGTCTTGCGCCGGACGGATTCTCTGGCCTTCCGGGCCGCCTCGCGGGCCCGGTTGGCGGTGAGGGCCTTGTCCAGGATGGCCCGGCCCACCGCCGGGTTCTCCTCCAGGAACTCCTCCAGCTTCTCGCTGACCAGGTTGTTGACCAGGGTGCGGATGTGGGCGTTGCCCAGCTTGGCCTTGGTCTGGCCCTCGAACTGGGCCTCGGTCAGCTTCACCGAGATCACCGCCGTCAGGCCCTCCCGGCAGTCCTCGCCCGACACCTTGTCCTCGTCCTTGAGGATCTTCATCTTCTTGCCGTAGGCGTTGAGCACGTTGGTCAGGGCCTGCTTGAAGCCGGTCTCGTGCATGCCGCCCTCGGGGGTGTGGACGTTGTTGGCAAAGGACACCAGGATCTCGTTGTAGGTGTCGGTGTACTGCATGGCGATCTCGGCCATGGAGTCGTCCTTCATGCCGGACATGTAGATGACCCCGTCGTGGATGGGGGTCTTGTTCTTGTTGATGAAGGTGACGAACTCCCGGATGCCGCCCTCGTAGTGCATGGTGTCCTCCTGCTCCATGCCCGGGCGGCGGTCCTGGATGACGATCTTCAGCCCCGCGTTGAGGAAGGCCTCCTCCCGCATGCGGGTGTGGAGGGTCTCGTAGTCGTACACCGTGTCCTCGAACATCTCCGGGTCGGGCTTGAACACCACCTCGGTGCCGTGGCGGTCGGTTTCACCCACGATGGTCATGCTCTGGGTCACCTTGCCCCGGGAGAACTTCATCTCGTAGATCTTGCCGTCCTTGTGGACCCGCACCTCCAGCCACTCGCTCAGGGCGTTGACCACGCTGGCACCCACGCCGTGGAGGCCGCCGGACACCTTGTAGCCCCCGCCGCCGAACTTGCCGCCGGCGTGGAGGATGGTGAACACCACTTCCAGCGCGGGCAGGCCGGTCTGGGGCTGGACGTCCACGGGGATGCCGCGGCCGTTGTCGGTGACGGAGATCACGTCCCCCTCCAGAATGGCCACGTCGATGCGGTCGCAGTACCCGGCCAGGGCCTCGTCGATGGAGTTGTCCACGATCTCGTACACCAGGTGGTGCAGGCCCGAGGACGAGGTGGAGCCGATATACATGCCGGGCCGCTTGCGGACGGCCTCCAGGCCCTCCAGCACTTGGATCTCGCTGCCGCCGTACTCGTGGTCCACCTGGGTGGCGCTCTGTTCCAGTTCTAACTCGTCAGACATAATAACCTCCGCTTGTTCTTGGATACGCGCTGGGTGTGGCGCCTGGAAACGGGCCTTGTCCGCTCCCACGCGCCACACGCAGCTGCTGTTGGTTTTGAATATGGACTTGTATATGGGACCATGCCCTGCGATTGCTGCAAGGGACACAGGGCCCGGTCCGCTGTGCAAAAACACGGCCGTCAGTGCTCGGCCATGACCCCGGTGGGGATAATGACGGGGCCATAGGCCCCGATGGTCAGCTCATAGGTGGGGAAGCACAGGACGATCTCCCCGCCGTCCACCCAGAAGATCATGTCCTCCAGGCTGCGGCTGTCCACGATGTCCGCCGCGTCGTCCCACCAGCCCGCCTCCGGCTGGCCGGCCATGTAGGCCTTCACAAGCTCCCGCAGGGTGGCGGCCAGGGCGTCCGGGTCCTGGCCCGTCAGGTCGGCCAGACCCAGCTCCTCCCCGGTGGCCAGGTCGTAGGTGTAGCCCAGGCTGTTGCTGTTGTATACGCCCCCCATGTACCAGTCGGTGTCCATGCGCACGCTGAACAGGCCGCCCTCATTCTCCGTGACGGTGGCCTCCGCGGTGTTGCGCCACACCATCGCGTGGTCCTTGTTCAGGGGCACGTCCCCCACGTCCTTGACGAAAAATTCGTCGCAGTGGGCGGACAGGCTGTCGTTGACTGCCTGGGCCTCCTCCGTGTCCCCGGTGAGCTGCACCAGGTCGCAGTACCAGGACAGGGCCGTGGTGCCGTCGCTGTTGAGGACCGAGCGGTCCTGCCGCTCCACGGTGTATCCGGCCGCCCCGACTTCCTCCGGGCTCCCGGCCGGGTCGGGGGAGGGGGTGGGCGACTGGGCCGCCTGGGACGGCGCAGGTCCGCTCTGGCCGGCGGACGGGGCCTGACCCGCCGCGCCGCAGGCCGACAGCACCAGGATCAGGGCCAGAAAAAGGGGTAAACAGAGCCGTTTCATGGGTTGATTCCTCCATTCGCCGATGAAAACCCGGGTTTTCTCCCCCGGAGCAGGGGAGAAGCTCAGTCGGGGAAATCGCCGTCGTCTTCGTCCAGGCCGTCGTCCGGGCCGCCGTCCTCCTGGCCCTGTCCGCCCAGAAGCTCGGTGGTGCGCATGCGGCGGGACAGCTTCATCTCCTCCACCTGCCGGTGGAGCAGCTCTTTGACCTCCTTGGGGTGCTTGATGTTCAGCAGGTCCAGGTGGGGGGTGGTCTTGTCCGAGGAGTGGACGCACACCGTGCCCACGCCGAAGATCCGCTGAAACAGGGACCGCTTCAGCTCCAGATCCCGCACCCGGTAGAGGAGCACCTCCTCCTCCTTCAGGTTGAGCAGGCCGGTCTCCCGAAAGATCCGGTCCTCGCTGAGCCGGTACCGGGTGAAGGTGATGGGCAGGCCCAGAATCCGCTTCCGGTCCTTCCAGAGATAGGTGATAGGCGCTATTTCCATGGTCCGCGCTCCTTTCCTTGTGCTCCGGGATGCCCCGGGTCACTCAAAACTGTTGTTCTCCGCCCGGCGGAGCAGGGTGGCGGTGGCCATCTGGGAGAGGTAGACGGTCTGTCCGCCCTTCCTGTCCCCGCAGACCACAAAGGACTTGGGGATGTCCTCGCCCACCGACACCACCTTGCCCTCCTTCTCCGCCCGCTCCAGAAACTTCCGGGTCAGGTGGGAGGAGGAGGTATTGTCCAGGTCAAACAGGCCGATGACGTCCCGGTAGGGCACCACCACTGACTGTCCCAAATGCAGATACACGGCTCAGCCTCCTTTTCCGTCGTCGTCGATCACCCTGGGGTCCCACAGCCGCTTGTACAGCCGCCGGCCCAGGTACAGTCCCAGAAACGCCAGCGCCGCCGGCAGTCCGGGCACAAAGAGCAGGGTCTCCACGGGGGCGCCCTCCGTGTCCGACCAGCCGAAAAACCGGGCGAACAACACGGACAGCGTCACTCCAAGGCACACCAGGGGCGGCACCCACCGCCACAGCTTCCGCCGGGCAAACCGGTACGCCGCGTACTCCGCCGCCGCGGCCAGGGCCAGCGGCAGCAGGCAGAAGAGAATCAAAATGGGCATAATGCTCCCTTATTGGCCGTTTTTGGGGGTTGTACCGGCTTTTTTCCGGTCTATCAGCCTCAGAACGGCCCGTTTGATGTTGTATACCACCAGGAAGATCAGCAGGAGCTCAACGAAATACACCAGCCAGTACACCGCCACCGGCCCCACGCCCACGGCGGGGACCAGATTCACGGCGGAGGCGATGACGCCCACCACGCCCAGCGCCGCCGGGATGGCATACACCGGTTTTCTTCGGCAGAACGCGGTGAGGAACAGCTGGAGCAGGCCGCCCACCCAGAAGGGCAGGGACAGCACGAAGATGGCCGCCGCGCCGAACACCGCCAGCACTGGGGCCGCCAGAAGCAGATGGAACATGCCGGAACCCTCCTTTTTGTGGTCTGGGGGACATCTCTGGTTTGGTTTTCAAAGTCTTGCCCCTCATCAGTCACGCTTTCGCGCGACAGCTTCCCCCAGTGGGGGAAGCCTATGGGGCACGTTCTTATTAAGCCTTCCCCCTGGGGGGAAGGTGGCTGGCCTCTCGGGGCCCCCGCACGAGCCCAGCGCAGCGAAAATGGGGGCCCCACGGAAGGCGGAATGTCTTTCGTGGGGAGAGCCGGAGCAGTGGAGCGAGTGAGGCCTGCCGCTTGCGGCGGGACGAGGGATATGAAGCTTGCGAGGACGAGCCTCCGGCGGGGTACTTTTCTCCGGCGAAAAGTACCCAAAAGCCGCCATGGGGCAACAGGCGCGGAAGGGCCCTTTCAGCGCCAAACGCGCCCGTTTCCCCCTGGTACCCCCTTTCGGAGATGCGGATTGCGGCGGTGGTGTCCAAGAAGCCGCCATACTTGAGAGCAGTTACTATGCCGGTTCGGCTGGTTCGTATCGTAACTGCATCGCCCGAGCAGAGTTACCCGCCCAGACTTGTGAGCTGCTGCAATTCAAGGGGCGTTCTCAATGCCGCACGCAGTCTCTGCGCCGTATTTCAGCCTCCGGTCGAGGCAACCCAAGCCTTCCCCCTGGGGGGAAGGTGCCCCAGTGCGCACACTGGGGCGGATGAGGGGAACGTCCGAAACCCTCACACCAGCGCGCCGCTATGGATACGCAGCACTTTGCCGCCCTCCAGGTGCTCCAGCTTTTCGTCCTCACAGCAGGTGATGAACACCTGTCCGCCCTTGATACGGTTGAGGACGAAGCTCTGCCGCCGCTGGTCCAGCTCGGAGAGCACGTCGTCCAGCAGCAGCACGGGCCACTCGCCGGTGTCGCCGTAAAAGATCTCCCGGGCGGCCAGCTTGAGGGACAGCGCCGCGGTGCGGGTCTGGCCCTGGGAGGCGAACTGCCGTGCGGCCACGCCCCCCAGCTCCACGGTCAGGTCGTCCTTGTGGGGTCCGGACAGGCACTGCCGGGACTCCAGCTCCGCCCGGCGGTGGCTCTCCTGGTGAGCCATGAGGGCGGAGAGGATGTCCTTCACGCTCCCCTCCGGGTCCACGACCGTGCTCACCGTCTCGTACTTCAGCCCCAGCTCCTCCCGGCCGCCGGAGAACTCCCGGTGGATGGGGGGCGCGGTCTCCCGCAGGCGGCGGACGAAGTGGGCCCGGTAGTGGATGAGGATGGCCCCGGTCTGGGCCATGCGCAGGTTGAAGTCGTCCAGGGTGTCCAGCAGGGAGGGCTTCTCCTCCCAGTCCCGGAGGATGCGGGTCTTCTGCTCGTGGAGGCGGCGGTACTCGGCCAGGGCGGCGGCGTACCGGGGCCGCAGCTGGCAGATGCACTCGTCCAAAAACCGGCGGCGCTCCGCAGCCCCCTCCCGGATGAGCATCAAATCCTCGGGGCAGAAGAACACGGTGTTGAGCACCCCAGCCAGCTCCCCGGCGGTCTTCAGCTTCACGCCGTTGGACAGCATCTGCCGCCGGGCGCCTCTTGACAGCCGGGCCTCCAGGGTGAAGTCCCTTTCCCGGGAAAACACCTCCGCCTTCACAAAGGCGTGGTCCGCGCCGAAGGCGATCAGCTCCCGGTCGTACCGGGCCCGGCGGCTGGAGGCGGTGGACAGGTAGCCGATGGCCTCCAGCAGATTGGTCTTGCCCTGGGCGTTCTCCCCGCAGATCACGTTCACATCGGGGGAGAAAGCGGTCTCCAGGTGGGAGTAATTGCGGAAAAAGTCCAGGGTGATGGACTTTACGATCATACCACGGTCAGCTCCAGGCCGGGCAGGGTGACCACGTCGCCGGGGCGGATTTTCTTGCCCCGCATGGTGCACACCTCGCCGTTGACGGACACATCCCCAGCCTGGATGATGTTCTTGGCCTCGCCGCCGGTCTCGGCCACGCCGGAGAACTTGAGCAGGCCCTCCAGCTTGATGAACTCGGTGGTGATCTTCACTTCATGCTTTTCCATTGTGTTTCCTCTCTTCCGGATGGCCCAGCATGGCCGCCAGACGCTCGTACACCTCAGGCAGGACCTTTTTCAGGGCCACCGGGGCGCCCTTGGCCCGGTCGTAGAAAAAGTGTCTGGTCTCCCCCTCGGCCCTGAGGGTGCCGTCGGCGGTGCTGGTAAAGTCGTAGTGCAGGTCCACCCGGGCGGGGCTGAGCCGGGTGACGGTGACGGTGATGGCCACCGTCTCCCCGTAGGGGGTCATGGATTTGTAGCGGCAGTCCACCTCGGTGAGGGCGAAGTCGATGCCCGCCTCCACCGCCTTGTCGTAGCCCCAGCCCAGCTGGTCCATCAGGTCGGTGCGGGCCTCCTCCATCCAGTAGATGTAGTTGGCGTGGTGGACGATGCCCATGCCGTCGGTCTCATAGAACTGGACCTTTCGCAGATAGGGCTTGATTTTGATGGGCTCCACGGTTATTCGCCTGCCTTCAGCCGCACAGGCAGCACCATATAGAGGAAGTTGTCGCCCCCGTCGTCGGGCAGGATGACGCAGGGGGACACGCCGGTGGACAGCTCCAGCCGCACCCGGTCGGCGGGGGCGGCCTTGAGGGCGTCCATCAGGTACTTGTTGTTGAAGCCGATCTCCAGGCCCTTGCCGTCGCCGGACACGGGGCACTCGTCCCGGGCATCGCCGATGGCGGTCTTGGTGGAGATTTTCAGCAGGTTCTCCTCAAAGACGCAGCGCAGGGGGCTCTTGAGCTTGTCGCTGATGATGAGGGAGACGCGGTCGATGGAGGAGAGCAGGGCCCGGGTGTCCCCCTCGATGTGGATGGGGTTGTTGCGGGGCACGGCCTGGCGGTAGGCCAGGAACTCGCCCTCCAGCCGCCGGGCCACCAGCATGGTGTCCCCCACCTTGAACATGACGTGGCGGGCGCCCTGGGTCACCGAGGCGGGCTCGTCCACCTGGGAACAGATCTTCTCCACCTCGCTCAGGGCCGCGCCGGGCACCACGAAGGAGAAGGAGCTCTCGCCCTCCTTCTTGTCGATGGGCTCGTGGCGCAGGGCCAGCCGGTAGCCGTCCACGGAGACCACGGTCAGGCCGTTTTCGTCCACCTCGAAGAGGGAACCGGTATGGATGGGCCGGCTCTCGTTGTCGCTGACGGCGAAGAGGGTCTGACCGATCATGGCCTTGAGCCGCTCCTGGGTGATGACAAAGGAGTTCTGATACTCCACAGTGGGCAGCTCGGGGAACTCCTCCGGGTCGGTGCCCAGGATGTTGAACTCGCTCATGCCGCACTTGATGTTGACCATATAGTTCTCGGCGGTGAAGATAACGGTGTCGTCGGGCAGCTTGCGGATGATCTCGCCGAAGAGGCGGGCGGAGAGCACCAGGGAGCCCTGGCTCTGGATGTCGGCGGGGACAATGGTGCGGATGCCGGTCTCCAGGTTGTAGCCGGTGAGGCGCAGTTCGCTGCCGGCCTCCAGCAGGATGCCCTCCAGAGCGGGGATGGAGCTCTTGGGGGAGACGGCCCGGCTGGAGGTGGAGATGGCGGACTGGAGCAGGGCCTTCTCACAGGTGAATTTCATGGGATGGGACCTCCGTTTCCGTCTCTCCGCTCCCGCGGCGGACAGGAGAGGAGAGGCTATATAGATTCGTAGTAACCGTAGTAGGGAATGTGGATGTGGAAAAACTGCGCCAGCCTTAGAGCGGGAGGGCTTTGGCCGTCCACAGGGTATGTGGAGAAAATCCACCGCTTTCCACAGCCGTGGGGAAGGGCGCAAGTTATCCACATTTCCCTTTTCCACATGTCCACAGAATGTTGATAATTTTGATAGCCCTCTGTAATCACCGGGGTGCAGGAAATCCTGCATCAGAGGGTATTCGGCGGCCGGCCCTTTTCCGCAGGGAAAAAGGGCCCTATGGGCTTATTCGTACCGGGCGTTGATGTTGGTGTTCAGGTCCTTGATGATCTCGGCCACCTCGGCGTTGGACTTCATCAGGTTCTCGATGCGCTCGATGGAGTGCATGACGGTGGTGTGGTCCCGGCCGTCGAACTCCTTGCCGATCTCCTTGAGGGAAAGGGAGGTCATGCGCCGGATCAGGTACATGGCCATCTGCCGGGCGAGGGCGGTGTCCTTGGTGCGGCCCTGGCCCCGGAGGGCGTCGTTGTCGATGTTGTAGAATTTGCAGACCTCTTCGATGATCACGTCGGCGGAGGGCAGGAACTCGGCCTTCTCCTTGAACATGTCCCGGACGGCCCGGGTGACGGTGTCCACGTCCACGCTCTCGCCCATCAGTTCCTGGAAGGCCAGGATCTTGTTGACGGTGCCCTCGATCTGCCGCACGTTGGATGTGATGTTCTCGGCGATGTACTTGAGCACGGGCTCGGGCAGGTTCATGCCCCGGCGGATGGCCTTGTTCTTGATGATGGCCACACGGGTCTCATAGTCGGGGGGCTTGATGTCCACGGGCAGGCCCCACTCGAACCGGGTCTTCAGCCGGTCGTCCAGGCGGAGCATCTCCTTGGGGGGGCGGTCGGCGGTGAAGACGATCTGCCGGCCGGCCTCGTAGAGGTTGTTGAAGGTATGGAACATCTCCTCCTGGGAGCTCTCCCGGCCGGCGATGAACTGGACGTCGTCCATGAGGAACACGTCGGCGGAGCGGAATTTCTCCCGGAACTCCTGGTTGCGGCCCTCCCGGATGGCCTGGATCAGCTCATTGGTGAAGGCGTCGCCCTTGATGTACACCACCCGGAAGTCGGGGTGGGTGGCGTGGATGCGGTGGGCGATGGCGTAGAGCAAGTGGGTCTTGCCCAGGCCGGACTCGCCGTAGATGAACAGCGGGTTGTAGCTCTTGCCCGGCTTGTCGGCCACGGACAGGGCGGCGGCGTGGGCGAATTTGTTGGATGAGCCCACCACGAACCGCTCAAAGGTGTACTCCTCGGTGCCGGGCAGGAAGGTGCTGTCCACGGGTTTGGCGGCCTCGGTGAAGTGGTCCAGCTCCCCTTCGCCCAGGACCTCCACCTGGAAGTCGGCGGCGAAGAGCTCGTGGAGGGCCTTCTGGATGACGGGGACATAGCGCTTGCGGATGATGTCCCGCTTGAAGTTGGTGGGCGAGTGGATGACGAAGCGGTCCTCCTCCAAGGCCACGGCGGTGCAGTCGTCAAACCAGGTGTTGATGGCTGTGGCAGTCATGTCCGCTTCCATGAGGGAGAGAACCTTGGCCCATATGTCGGCCGGTGAATTCACGGGTGAAACCCCCTTTTGCAAAAAAATGCGTCTCTTTGAGTATACCAAAAAAATACCTCCCTAGCAATGTTTTTTGCGCCTACACATCTATAAAGAACTAAGGGGATTTGTGGCATTTTTCGATACACCCACAAGATATAGTGGGATGGAGAAATTTTTTCTGTTTTCCTTCCAAAAATAGTAGTTGACAGGGGATTTTGTTTTCGGTTATAATAGCCAGTGCACTATTATACCCGGTTTTTGGGTGTAAAGGCATGCCAATTGACGACCGCGGCCGGGCTTTTTTTGCCGGCCGTTGTGGAGGGCGGCTCCGGCCGCTTTTTAAACGAACAGGAGGTGTACACGATGGTTCGTACCTATCAGCCCAAGAAGCGTCAGCGTTCCAAGGAGCACGGATTCCGCAAGCGTATGCGTACCGCCAACGGCCGCAAGGTCCTGGCCCGCCGCCGTGCGAAGGGCCGCGCCCGCCTCACCCACTAAGGTGGCAGCGGAAAAGAAAATAGGGCTTTTTTGAGGGGCGGAGGAGCTATATCCTTCCGCCCCTGCGCAGCATGCGGACAAATTCGCCCTGTTTTCCCTCTTTTCCCGGCGGGGGAGGGGGCATCCCTCCCCAAAACCCGTTTCTAAAAGGAAGGCGCAGCATGGATCACACGGTCTCTCTCAAACTCAATCACGAATTCCGGCGGCTCTACGCCAAGGGAAAGAGCGCCGTGAACCCCTGCATGGCGGTGTACTGCCGGAAGAACCGGCTGGGCTACAACCGGCTGGGCTTCACCACCGGCACCAAGCTGGGCAAGGCGGTGGTGCGCAACCGGGTCCGCCGCCGCCTGCGGGAGATCTACCGCACCAACGAGGACAAGATCCGCCCGGGGTACGACATCGTGGTGGTGGCCCGGGTCCGGGCCTGCCACAGCCGGTACGCCGAGCTCCAGCGGCAGTTCCTCCGCACGGCGGACAAGCTGGGCCTTCTCAGCGGGAGCGGGACATGAAGGGGCTGCTGCTGCACCTGATCCGGTTCTACCGGCGCAGCATCTCCCCCCTGCGGCCCCCCTGCTGCCGCTTCATCCCCACCTGCTCGGAGTACGCTCTGGAGGCGGTGGAGAAGTACGGCGCGCTCAAGGGCGGCCTGCTGGCCCTGCGGCGGCTGCTGCGGTGCCAGCCCTTTCACCGGCAGAAGTCCATTGAGTACGACCCGGTCCCCTGAGGCGGAGCGTCCGCCCCGGAGCCGGGCCGCCCTTTTGGCGCCCTGACGGGAGAGGTATCCCCCTTTTCAGCCCCGAAATTTTACTTTGGAGGCCATTCAATGCAAGGAATTCAGCTTCTCCTGACCCCCTTTGTATGGGTCCTGATGCTCTTCTATGAGCTCTTTGACAACTACGGCATCGCCCTGATCCTCTTCGCCGTGCTGGTCAAGGTCATTCTCTTCCCCCTGTCCATCAAGGCCAAGCGGTCCATGATCCAGATGAACATGCTCAACGGCCAGATGCAGAAACTCCAGAAAATGTACGGCAACAACCGGGACAAGTACAATCTGGAGGTACAGAAGCTCTACGAGAAGGAAAAGGTCAACCCCATGGGCGGCTGCCTGTGGAGCCTGCTGCCCCTGGTGATCCTGCTGCCCCTGTACGCCATCATCCGCCAGCCCCTGACCTACCTGATGAACCTGACCCCCGATGTCATCGCCGAGGTGGCCCGGGTGGTGGACTGGAACAACGCCGCCGTGTCCGCCGGCTGGATCAAGGAGGCCGCCGACTTCGTCAACACCGGGTACAACCAGCTCTACCTGGCGTCCCTCATTACCCCCGATAACATCGGCGCCGTCCAGGCCGTGGCCGAGGGCACCCGTGTCATTAACTTCAACTTCCTGGGCCTGAACCTGGCCCAGATGCCCCAGTGGCAGTTCTGGACCTGGAGCAGCGTGGACTGGGCCCACATCGGCCTGTTCTTCATGCCCATCGTGTCCGCCGCCTCCGGCCTGGTCTTCTCCTTCATCACCATGAAGACCAACGCCATCAACCGGCAGGCCGACAACGCCGCCGCCAACTCCACCAACCGCACCATGCTCATCATCTCCCCCCTCATGTCCCTGTGGATCGGCTTTGCCATGCCCGCGGGCCTGTCCGTGTACTGGATCAGCCAGAACGTGCTGTCCATGCTCCAGGAGTTCCTGGCCGGCAAGCTGCTGAAGAAGGACTATGAGAAGGCGGCCGAGGCCGCCGCCCGCCGTGAGGCCGAGGAGAAGGAAGAGGAGAAGCGCCGCCGGGAGGAGGAGCGGGCCGAGCGTGCCCGCCGCATCGAGGAGGCCAAGAACAACAAGGGCAAGAAGAAGGCCCCCAAGGCCCCCAAGGACCCGGATGAGGCCAAGATCCCCGCCGCTGTCCGGGAGGCCAGCCGGGTGGGCATCCGTGCCTATGCCCGGGGCCGGGCCTACGACCCCTACCGCTTCAGCCCCGACGGCCCCACGCCCTATCAGGAGCTGAACGGCACTGTGGTGGAGAACGCCCAGGACAAGAAGCTGGAGCACAAGTCCGACGCCCGGGAGGAGGCCGCCCTGGAGCAGGCCGCCGACCAGCTGATCGTGGACGAACTGAAGGCGGAGCAGGCCCCCGCCGCGCCCGCCCAGGCCCCCGCAGAGGAGCCCGCTGAGGCCCCTGCCCAGGAGGACGGCACCACCCAGGCCCCCGGCTTTGAGACCCCCCACTATGACGCCCCCAACTACGACGCTTCCGGCGAGGACGGAAAGCAGTCCTGACACTTTTCCTCAAAAAGGAGAGAAAACAGCGCATGCTGAAGTATATTGAGAGCACCGGCCGCACCGAGGAGGCCGCCATTGAGGCCGCCCTCCAGAAGCTGGGTATGGACCGGGACGACGTGTCCGTGGAGGTGCTGGAGCGGGCCAAGACCGGCTTCCTGGGCATCGGCGCCTCCCCGGCCAAGGTGAAGGTGACCTACGAGGCCCCCGACGAGGAGCCCGTGGCCGAGGAGAAGCCCGCCGAGGCCCCCGCCCCTGTGGCGGAGGAGGCTCCCAAGGCCGCTCCGGAGGCTCCCAAGGCCCCTGTGGCCGAGGAGCCCAAGGCTCAGCCCGCTGCCGCCGCTGTGGACGGCGACGAGCGCGCAGAGAAGATTCAGACCTTCCTGACCGGCCTGCTGGCCCACATGGGTTCAGACGCGGTCCCCTCCGTCACCCTGGGTGAGGAGAACACCTATGAGGTGGAGCTGCTGGGCGAGCACCTGGGCGGTCTGATCGGCCGCCGGGGCGAGACCCTGGACGCCATCCAGCAGCTGACCAACTACGCCGTCAACCACGGCCAGTCCCACCGGGTCCGGGTCCACGTGGACGCCGAGGGCTACCGCGCCAAGCGGGAGGAGAGCCTGGCCCGTCTGGCCCAGAAGGTGGCGGGCAAGGTGGTCAAGTACCGCCGGAACGTGACGCTGGAGCCCATGAACGCCTACGAGCGCCACGTGATCCACACCGCCCTTCAGGACTACCCCGACGTGACCACCTACTCCACCGGCACCGAGCCCAACCGCCGCACCGTGGTGGCCTACAGCCGGGGCGAGCACCGGGGACAGTAAACGCCATAACCCGCGATAAAAGCGCCGGAGACATCAGTCTCCGGCGCTTTTTGCATGGGGGGATTGCTCCGCCGCCCTGGGGCGTGGTATCCTATGGCTGATACAGCGTTGGAAAGGGGAGAGGACCTTGAGGGACACGGACCACGGGGCGGATTTTTCCGCCCTCCGGGACCAGTACCGCCGGGCCCGGAGGCAGGAGCGGGACAGGATGGCCGCCTATTTCAAGGCCCTGCCCGACTTTGACACCGGTCCCCGCCCCGGCGGATCGGGGATCGGGCGGTACACCTCGGGCCGCCGTCTGGCCCCGCCCTACGACCTGCGGGATTGGATGTGGGTGTGCGTCCGGCGTGGGGAGACGGAGTTTCTTCTGTCCCTCCAGACCTTTGACCGTGACCCAAACTCGGGCAACCTCCACGCCCTCACCGACCGCATCGGGGTGTACGCCTACACCGGGGCCTACTCCGCCGCCGACGCCCAGGAACAGATGAAGATCACGCCTCTGGAGCTGCCTCTGAGCGGGGCGGATCTGGATACCCTGGCGGAGCTGCTGCGGGCGCTGAGCGACTGCGCCGGGGACCAGGAGGCATACCGGGCCGTGTGCCGGAAGTACGGCCTGGTGTAGGGCGGCTTTTGGCCTTTCCGCTCTCCGCCCCTTGTCCTTGCAGGCTGCACGATGTCCGCGGTTCCCCTCATCCGCCCCAGTGTGCTCACTGGGGCATTGAGACGGGCTACACAGGCTTCCCCCGTTGGGGGAAGCTGTCACGCGAAAGCGTGACTGATGAGGGGGACTGCGGCGGTGAGCAGGGGCTTTCCCCTCATCCGTCTGGCCTGCGGCCAGCCACCTTCCCCCATGGGGGAAGGCTTAAAACTCACCCTATAGGCTTCCTCCACCAGGGGAAGGCCTGCCTCGGGCAGTGTCTGAAACACGGCGCAGAGACTTTGTGCGGCATTGAGAAAGGTCATTGAATTGCAGCAGCTCACAAGTCTGGGCGGGTAACTCTGCTCGGGCCATGCAGTTACGGCGCGCTGGGCACCGAACCGGCATAGTAACTTCTCTCAAATACGGCAGGTGATTGGACACCGCCGCCGGACCTCGTCCTCGCAAGCTGCGTATCGCTCACCCCGGCATAAATGCCAGGGCTCGTTCACTCCGCTGCTCGTCCTCTCCCCACCGAACCCACTTCGCTGGGCTTCGGCGGGGCCCCCGGGAAAGGGGGTACCAGGGGGAAACGGGCGCATTTGGCCCTGGAAGGGCCCTCTGCGCCTGTTGCCCCATGGCGAGCTTTGCCTACTTTCCCTCGCTGGAAAGTAGGCCGTCGGAGACGTCGTCGCCGTAAGTGCCATATCCCTCGCTTCCGCCTGAAGGCGAAAGCTCGCTCATTTTACTGCGGCTCCTCTCCCCGCGAAAGGCGTTCCACCTTCCGCGGGGGCCCCATTTACTGCGCTATGACCTGCCTTTCCCCTCATCCGTCTGGCCTGCGGCCAGCCACCTTCCCCCAGGGGAAGGCAAACACAGGGGAAGGCAAAACAAAAAAACGCGGCGTCTCAAGACGAGACGCCGCGTTTGTATATTTCTTTAGCCCTGGGGCGCAGGGGGATTGCCGCCGCCCTCCCCCTTGGGGCGGGGACGGTATCGGCGGTGGCGGTGCCGGGTGGACTTCTTCTCGCCGCCCTCGGCGGCGCCCTCGGTGTTCACCGTCTCGGCGGGCTTGGTCTCAGCCTTGGGCCTGGGCTGCTGCTGGGCCTGCTGAGGAGGCCGCTCCTGCTTGGGCTTGTCCCCTCTGGGCCTCTGCTGGGGCTTGTCCGGCCGCTTCTCCTGCTTGGGCTTGCCCTCGGGCAGGGCCTTGGGCTCGGCCTTCTTCTGCTCGGGACGGGGCTTGCTCTCCTGCTTCTTCTGGGGCCGGGCCTCCTGGCCCTGGCGGGCAGGCTGCTCGACCTTGCCCTCGCCGCCCCGGTTCCGGTTCCGGCTGCGGCTCCGGCCGGGCTTGGCGCCCTCGGCCTGCTTCTCCCCCTCGGCACGCACCGAGGCGGTCAGCCCCAGACCGGTGAGGGCGGTGCCCAGGCTGCTGCGCAGCCGCTCCTCCGGGTCCTCCGGCGGCGGGGTCACCTTGCGCAGCTTGGCCAGCTCCTCCGGCGGCGGGGGCACATACCCCTCCGGTCGCTTGCCCTTGCCGTTGCGCACCACGCAGATCTCGCAGTTGTGGAAGCAGCGGGGGTTCTCCGGCGCGTCGTCCAGCCGCACCTTCACCGTCTCCCGCAGCAGGTTCACCTGGGACACAGTGCCCACGCCCTCGGGGGTCTCCACAAAGCTCTCGTTCTTGGGCATCCGCTTCACCGCGTCCTCATAGGCGTCCTGCTCGTACTTCAGGCAGCACATGAGCCGCCCGCAGGTGCCCGAGATCTTGGTGGGGTTGAGGGACAGGCTCTGGGTCTTGGCCATCTTGATGGACACGGGCTGGAAGTCGTCCAGGAAGGAGGCGCAGCAGAAGGGACGGCCGCAGATGCCCAGGCCGCCCAGCATTTTGGCCTCGTCCCGGACGCCGATCTGCCGCAGCTCGATGCGGGTGTGGAACACGCCGGCCAGGTCCTTCACCAGGGCGCGGAAGTCCACCCGGCCCTCGCTGGTGAAGAAGAAGAGGATCTTGTTCCCCTCGAAGTTGTACTCCACCTCCACCAGCTTCATGTCCAGCCCGTGGGCGGCGATCTTCTCCTGGCAGATCTGGAAGGCCTTTTTCTCCTTCTCCCGGTTGCGGGAGACGATGTCCAGGTCTTTCTCCGTGGCGATGCGCACCAGGGGGCGGAGGGGGGGCACCACGCTCTCGTCCTCCACCATGGTGTTGCCCTTGGCGCACTCGCCGTACTCGATGCCCCGGGAGGTCTCGATGATGACGCCCTGTCCGGCCCGGACCTGGGTGCCCCTGGGGTCGAAGTAGTACTCCTTGCCTCCGCTCTTGAAGCGGACGCTGATGATTTCGGTCATAGGTACCTCCAGCGCCCACCTGGGCGCGCGTTCAGAATAGGGCCGCCCGATGGCGGCGGAAATGGGCCCTTACCCCCGGCAGCGGGCCAGGGCGGCGCACAGCCAGCCGGCCAGGTGTCCCGCGCCCACGTTGAAGGCGCAGGAGGCGCGCAGCTTCTCCAGCACGTCCACGGCGGAGAGCAGGGCCCTGGGGGACAGGGCGCGGGCGGCGTTGGCAGCGGCGGCGCGGCGGTCCGGGTCGGTCTCGCCGCAGTCCCCGCCGGTCTGGAGCACCAGGGCGTGGCGCAGCAGCAGGACCCCCTCGGAGAACAGGGCGGCCAGGCTGTCCCGGTCCCACTTCTCCAGGGAGATGCAGAATTCCATCAGGGCCAGCTCGTCCCCGGCGGACAGCCGGGCGATCAGCTGGGGGGCGGCAGTGCGGGCCTGATCGTCGGCGCCGGCGGCGCCCTCCAGCTCCTCCACGGCCCGGCCCAGCAGGCCCTCGCACCGGCGGGCGGCCTGGGAGAGAGCCTCCCTTGGCCTGTCCGGATACTTGCCCATCAGCCAGGCCTCCGCCTCGGCCTCGGTCACCGGGGAGAGCGTCAATGTCTCGCACCGGGACCGGACGGTCTGGAGCAGGGCGGCGGCGTTGTCGGTGAGGAGGAGGAAGGCGGCGTAGGGCGGCCCCTCCTCCAGCAGCTTGAGCATGGCGTTCTGGGCGCTGGCGTTCATGGTCTGGGCGTTTTCCAGGATGTACACCTTGCGCCCGGCCTCGTTGGGGCGGATGTATGCGTCGGCCCGGAGGGAGCGGATCTGGGCCACGTTGATGTCCTTGCCGTCGTCCCCGATGACGGAGATATCCGGGTGGATGCCCCCCATGGCCTTGCGGCAGTCGGGGCAGGAGAGGCAGGGCTTGTCCCCGCCGCCCCTGCATACAAAGGCAGCGGCCAGGACCCGGGAGAGCGTACGCTTGCCCACCCCGGCCGGACCGCTGAGGATGTACGCATGGGACAGGCCCCGACGGGCGGTCTGGGCCTCCAGCTGCCCCTTGAGGGCGGCGTTGCCCGCCAACAGGCTCAGGTTCATCAGACGCGCTCGAACCGCTCGATGTCCACCACGAAGATGGTGGCGCCGCCCACCAGCACTTCCACCGGCATGGAGGGGTAATACCCGTAGCTCATCTCGGTGGTGGTGGGGATCAGCTCCTTGCGGCTGTGGGAGTGCTCCTTGATGATGTCGATCACAGCCTGGACCTTCTCCTCGTCCACGCCCACCAGGATGGTGACGTTGCCCGCCATGAGGAAGCCGCCGGTGGTGGACAGCTTGGTGGAGGAGAAGCCTGCTTTGGTCAGGGACTGGGTGACGGCGTTGGCGTCGTCCCGGTTGATGATGGCAAGAATCAGTTTCATGGTAATCCCTCCTAAAGGAACAATGAGAGAGAGGGCGGGCCTGCCCGCCACACACTTACAGGCAGAGCACCCGGCAGCCCTCTTTTCCCATATTATAACCTATCTGCGACAAATATGCGAGATGTTTTTTCCCGATTTCCTCCCCGGGGGCCACCACGGGCACCCCCGGCGGATAGGGGGCGATCTGCCCGGCGGACACCCGGCCCTGGGCGGCGGCAAAGGGCACGGTCTCCCAGGGGGCGAAGCGGGCCTGTCTGGGGGAGCACACCAGCCGGGGCAGGGGGGGCGGCGGCGGGAAGGGATTGTTCTCCGGGGGCGGCGGATTCACCCGGGAAATGGCCTGGGAGAGCCGGGCGAACTCCTCCGGGCCGTCAGCGCAGGTGGGGATGAACACCACATGGCCGGCGTCCGCCATCTCGGGCCACACCCCCAGTTTTTCCAGGGCCTCCTGGACGGCAAAACCGTCCCCGGTGCGCAGCACGAACCGGGTGGGGTCCAGGGGGGCCATGTCCTCGGTCAGGGCGGGGAAGCGCCGCCGCAGGTCTGCCGTCAGCCGGGCAGTCTCCTCATAGGCCGGTTTGCCCTCGTCCTCCATCCAGGCCCGGGCCAGGTCCAGGCTGGCCATGAGCACGTAGGAGGGGCTGGAGCTGCCGTACAGGGAAGCGGCGGAGCGCAGGTCGCCGTGGGCAAAGCCGCTGCCTTTTCCCGACAGCAGCAGGGCGGTCTGGCCCAGGGCGGGGAGTGTCTTGTGGGCGGACACCACGGCCACGTCCACTTCCTCCATGCCCCTGTACCCCAGGAAGGGCAGGTGGGCGCCGTGGGCCGCGTCCACCACCAGCTTTCCACCTCTGTGGTGAATCAGGTTGGCCAGAGCGGGCAAATCCGACAACACACCGTAATATGTAGGCGATGTAATACAGACAGTCTTGATTTCCGGGTGGGAATTCAACAGATTTTCCACGTCCTGTGGAGAAACCGGGCCGGTGACGCCGGCCTCCGCCAGCCAGGGACGGGGGAGAAACACGGGGTGCAGGTCCAGCAGGGCCAGGGCGTTGTACACCGACCGGTGACACCCCCGGTCCAGCAGCACGGCGTCCCCGGGGCGGCAGGTGAGGGTGAGGGCGGTCAGCATGCCCTGGGTGGAGCCGCCGGTGAGGAACAGGCACTCCCCCATATGGAGGGCGTCCCGCCACAGGTCCTCGGCCTCCTTGATGGGCCCGTCCCCGGAGAACAGGTCGCCGGTGGGGGGCAGCTCGGTGAAGTCGATGGCCGCCAGGGGGGTGAACGCGGGGGCGGGCATGGCGGCCCCCTTGTGGCCGGGCATGTGCATCCGCAGGGGGCTTTGGGCGGAAAAGGCCCGAAGGGCATCGTAGAGGGGGGTGGGTCCCATGGCGTCATCTCCCGGAAGCGTTTTCTCCAGTATACCAGAACCGGCCCCGGCCCGCAAGGCGGTGCCCATGGCCTTTATTAAGAGTCCGTTGTACCAGCGCGGGGAGAAAATAGTGCGGCACCCCAAGCCTTTCCCCTGGGGGAAAGGTGGCATTTGCGGAGCAAATGACGGATGAGGGGAACCGGTCATAGCGCGGTAAATGGGGCCCCCGCGGAAGGCGGAACGCCTTCCGTGGGGAGAGGACGAGCAGCGGAGTGAGCGAGGCCTGCCGCTTGCGGCGGGACGAGGGATATGAAGCTTGCGAGGACGAGCCTCCGGCGGGGTACTTTTCTCCGGCGAAAAGTACCCAAAAGCCGCCATGGGGCACAGGCGCGGAGGGCCCTTTCAGGGCCAAACGCGCCCGTTTCCCCCTGGTACCCCCTTCGGGGACGCGGCTTGCGGCGGTGGTGTCCAAGAAGCCGCCCAACTTGAAAGTAGTTGCTTGCCGGTTCGGCGCCCTGCGTGCCGTTCCCCTTCTGCCCGAGCAGGGTTAGCCCCCAGACTTGTAAGCCGCTGCAATTCAATGACCGTTCTCAATGCCGCACCCAGTCTCTGCGCCGTGTTTCAGCTTTTCCCCCAGGCAAGCCTTCCCCCTGGGGGGAAGGTGCCCCCGAAGGGGGCGGATGAGGGGGACGGCAGCTTACAGTGCCACAAATGGGCCTCCGCATTAGCCCGGCGAAGCAAAAGATGGGGCAGGCAATACACTTTTGATGGTGAAAGGGTCAGGTTTCGCTCCGAAAGCGCAGAATAGACGGCAAAAAGCCGGCCTGTCAGACAGGCCGGCTTTTTGCCGGGAAAGAAGGAAAGAAGAAACGCGGCCCGATCGGCGGAACTTGCTCAAGGCTCCGTCCGGGCTTGGGAAGAGTCAAAAGAGAGAGGTATCATCTCTGTTGACATGCATATGATACCCAATCAAGCTGAAACCAGTCTGAAAAAAATGGGAACATTTTATGAACGGAGAAGGCCACTTTGTGAATATTTTTTGAAAAGCCGTCCTCCGGCGGGAAAATCCTGCCGGAGGACGGCTGAAAAGGCCAAAATGCGGCCCAATATGGCGAAATTTACTCCAGATAGATGCCCTGCAGGCGCTCCAGCTTCCGGTTGTTGAGGCCCATGGGGCCGGTGAGAAAGGCGTCCATGGAGCCGAACCGCTGGTCGATCTCCTCCAGCAGAAGCGCCAGGTTCTGCCGGTCCACGCCCGCGGTGGCCTGGATGGCGGGCATGAGGGCCTCGGCGTCGCCGGGGCAGTTCTGCCGGGCATAGGCCTCGGCCTGGGCCAGCTCGTGGGCCAGATACCGGTTGGTGAGGAGGAAGTCCTCCAGGATGGCCTCCCGGTCGGCCCCCAGGGCGGAGAGGAGCAGGGCCGCGGCGATGCCGGTGCGGTCCTTGCCGGCGGTGCAGTGGAAGAGGAGGGCGTGCTCTCCGTCGTTCTTCAGGGCCAGGTCCAGGAAGGCCCGGTAGGCCTCCAGCCCCCAGGCGGTGAAGAACATCTCACAGTAGGACCGGTTGCTGAAGGTGCCCGACCTGGCCATGGCCAGCAGCAGGGCGTTGAAGTCGCTCCGGTCGTGCTCCGCCACCGAGCGGGCGGCCTGGCTCATACCGCCGCCGTTCTCGTCCAGCACCAGCAGGTGGTAGAAGGAGGTGCCCCGGAAAGCGGGGTCGGGCCGTGCGCCGGCCTCCTTGAGGGTGCGGAAGTCGGCCACCCAGGCCAGATGGTAGTCCTGGGCAAGGATGCGGCGGTCCTCCTCCGTGGCCTCCCACAGGGCGCCGGTGCGCAGCAGCAGCCCCTTCCGCACCTGTTTTCCGCCGGCGGCGGGAATGCCGCCCAACTCGCGGGCGTTTTTCACTCCGGTAAGACCGATGGATCTGGGCAGTTGGGACATGAACCGTCACTCCTTTTTTTCTGTGGCAGGAAACTGTGGCATACGAGGGGTTCACCTCATCCGCCCCAGTGTGCGCACTGGGGCACCTTCCCCCCAGGGGGAAGGCTTAGAACGCATCCCATAGGCTTCCCCCTGGGGGGAAGCTGTCACGCCAAAGCGTGACTGATGAGGGGAATTGCGGCGTTCAGCGGAGACTGAAACACGGCGCAGAGACTGCGTGCGGCATTGAGAAAGGTCATTGAATTGCAGCGGCCCACAAGTCTGGGGGCTAACCCTGCTCGGGCAGAAGGGGAACGGCACACGGGGCACCGAACCGGCGTGGTAACTGCTCACAAATACGGCGGGTGATTGAATTTTGCCGCCGCCGGACGCGTCCTCGAAGGGGGTACCAGGGGGAAACGGGCGCGTTTGGCCCTGAAAGGGCCCTTCCGCGCCTGTTGCCCCATGGCGGCTTTTTGGTACTTTTCGCCGGAGAAAAGTACCCCGTCGGAGACCGTTCCTCTCATCTTTGCAAGCTTGAAGGCCCTCCCCTCATCCGCCATCGTCCTCGCAAGCTGCGTATCGCTCAGCCCGCCGCAAGCGGCAGGCCTCGTTCACTCCGCTGCTCGTCCTCTCCCCACACGACCCGCTTCGCTGGGCTCGTGCGGGGGCCCCGAGAGGCAGCCACCTTCCCCCCGGGGGGAAGGCTTATGGGGCCTTATTCGGCAGTCTCGTCCTCTTTCTTGGTGCAGACGATGTTCAGCTCGTCCAGCTGCTTGGGGTCCACAAAGCTGGGGGCGCCCATCATCAGGTCCTGGGCGTTCTTGTTCATGGGGAAGGGGATAACCTCCCGGATGGAGTCCTCGCCGGAGAGCAGCATGACCATCCGGTCCACGCCGGGGGCGATACCGGCGTGCGGGGGGGCTCCGTAGGTGAAGGCGTTGTACATGGCGGGGAACTTGGCCTTGACGTCGTCCTCGCCCAGCCGCACCAGCTGGAAGGCCTCGATCATGATCTCTGGGTCGTGGTTCCGGACGGCGCCGGAGGACAGCTCCACGCCGTTGCACACCAGGTCGTACTGGAAGGCGGTGATGGACAGGGGGTCCACCTCACCGGCGGCGGCCTTTTTCAGGATATCCAGTCCGCCGTTGGGCATGGAGAAGGGGTTGTGGCAGAACTCCAGCTCGCCGCTCTCCTCGCCGATCTCGTACATGGGGAAGTCCACGATCCAGCAGAACTCGTAGGTCTCCTTGTGGAAGTGGTCGGGGCACAGGGGGGCCAGCATCTTGATGAGCACGCCGGCGGTCTTCTGCGCCGAGAGCTTCTTGCCGGCGGTCAGGCCCACGAAGGTGCCCTTCTCCAGGCCCAGGGCGGCCACCACGGCGTCCTTGATGGGCTGGACGAACTTGGCGATGCCGCCCACGATCTCGCCTTTCTCGTCGTAGCGGAACCAGTAGACCTTGCCGCCGGCCTGGACCTCCACGTCGGCGCACAGCTTGTCGATCTGCTTGCGGGTGGCGGAGAAGCCGGTGACCTTCACGGCCTTGACGGTGTTGCCCTCAAAGGGGCCGAAGCCGCAGGCACCCAGGGCCTCGGTGGCGTCCTGGGCGGTCAGGTCGATGCGCAGGTCGGGCTTGTCGGAGCCGTAGGTCTCCATGGCCTCCAGGTAGGGGATGCGCTTGAAGGGGGCGGAGGAGGCGGAGTCGTACTTGCCGTACTTGGCGAAGATGGGGGGCAGCACGTCCTCCAGCACGGCGAACACGTCCTCCTGGTCGGCAAAGGCCATCTCCATGTCCAGCTGGTAGAACTCGCCGGGGGAGCGGTCGCCGCGGGCGTCCTCGTCCCGGAAGCAGGGGGCGATCTGGAAGTACTTGTCGAAGCCGGAGGCCATCAGCAGCTGCTTGAACTGCTGGGGGGCCTGGGGCAGCGCGTAGAACTTGCCGGGGTGCTTGCGGCTGGGCACCAGATAGTCCCGGGCGCCCTCGGGGGAGGAGGCGGTCAGGATGGGGGTGGTGATCTCCATGAAGCCGTGGGCGGTCATGGCCTGCCGCAGGGCGGACACCACGTTGCAGCGGAGGACGATGTTATTCTTCACCTCCGGGTTGCGCAGGTCCAGATAGCGGTACTTGAGGCGGGCGGACTCGTCGGCCTCACGGCTGCGGTTGATGGGGAAGGGCAGCTCGTTGTGGCGGCAGCGGCCCAGCACCTCGATCTTCTGGGGCACAACCTCGATGTCGCCGGTGGGCAGCTTGGGGTTCTTGCTGTCCCGCTCCCGCACCACACCGGTGACCTGGATGGTGGACTCCTTGTTCAGGGCCTTGATGGTCTTGACCATCTCCTCGGTCTCGGCCACCACCTGGGTGGTGCCGTAGAAGTCCCGCAGCACCAGGAAGCCCAGGTTGGCGCCCACCTCACGGAAGTTCTCCAGGAAGCCGGCCAGGGTGACGGTCTGTCCCACGTGCTCCATGCGGAGCTCCCCGCAGGAGTGGGTGCGGTAGTAGGTTTTGGCATTTGCCATGTCAAATCAACTCCAAATTGTAATATAATGCATAAGAATAACGGTTTGTATTTGAATTACCCCATCAGACGCTCCAGCAGTGCGTGGGAGTAGGGCTGGTCGATGGGCAGGGTGACGCCCAGGTTGTCCAGCTTGAGGGCGCTGCCGTCGGCGGCGCAGAACCACACGTCCAGGCTGTCCGGGCTGGCGGGGGAGAAGGCGCACTGGATGGTGCGCTGGACGCTGTCCAGCAGGGTGAAGGCCAGCTGGCTGGCGTCGTACATGTGGAACTGGTCCTTCTGGGGCTCGGCGGGGCCGGTGTACAGGGCGCAGGTGCTGGCCCAGGAGACGGTCACGCCCCCCTTGCCCACGTAGATGTCGCCGGTGTCCAGGTTCCAGCCGGTGAGCTTGCTCATCTCAGAGAGCAGGTGCTTCACCACTGCGGCGCTGTCCGCGGCCGGGTCCAGGTCGGTGGCGGCGGCGGGGTAGGAGGTGAAGGAGCCGTCGGTGCCCACGTAGAGGGTGTAGGCCTGCGCCTGGGAGGCAGTCCCGCCCAGGTCCAGATAGCGGCTGTAGAACACCTGAATGTCCAGGTCCTTGTACTGCTCGGTGGCCATGTCCTTGGTGACGCCGAAGTAGGTCATGGCGCTGTTGGTCACGTAGTCCTTGTAGGTCTCGCCGCTGCTGAGGGTGTTGGACCAGTTGAAGGCAACGCCGCCCTCGGCGCTGGCGTCCTCCAGCCCGGAAATCAGGCTCAGGGCGTGGGTGAGGTACATCTGGGCGGTGACGGTCTTGCCATTGCCCTGGAAGTACACCGTGTCGGGCACGTCCAGGGAGGCCCACACCACAGCGTCAAAGGTGGGGGTGAAGGACACCCGCAGGTCGGCCCGGGCCACACGGGCCACCATGGCGGCGGCCTCGCTGCGGGTCAGGGTGTTGGACCCGGCGAACATGCCGTAGTCGTTGACGCCGGTGAGGATGCCCGCGTTGTAGAAGCGGAGCACGTCGGCGTCGGCGGTGTCGGGCAGGGCGGTGATGGTGTTGACGGCGGGCAGCTGATCCTCCGGCAGGGCGGCGGACAGCAGCTTGAGGAAGCCCAGCCGGGTGACGGTCTTATCGGGCTGGGACAGCAGGGAGAGCACCACCGCGTCGTCCTTGGCCAGGCCCTTCAGGTAGTCCACCGCGCCGGTGTACCAGGGGGAACCGGCGGGGTTGTCAAACAGGCCGTCGCCGCCGTCCAGGATTTCGGCCATGCGGGCGGCAATGGCCGCCGCCTCGGACACGGCCATGGTGCGGTAGGGCTCAAAGCCCCTGTCCGAGCCGGTGATGAGGCCGGTCTCATAGCAGATTTTGGCGCTGGACTCAAACCAGCTGCCGGCGGGCACGTCGGCGTAGCCGGGGTAGGTGTTGAGGGAGGGGAAGGTGCCGTCCGCGGCGGACGCGGCCAGGGCGGGGGCTCCGGTGAGGGTGAGGGCCAGAGACAGGCCCACGGCGATCAGCTTACGGTTCATATTGAAATCCTCCAGCAGACAGTCATAGTGTCGCGGAAATCCGCGCTCTCTTCAGACGGAAACCGGGGGGCGAAAGTTCCCATGGGAGTATGGGACGGGGACCGTCCCCTCATCCGACATCGTCGCCGCAAGTGCCATATCCCTCGCTTCCGCCTGAAGGTGAAAGCTCGCTCATTTTACTGCGGCTCCTCTCCCCACGAAAGGCGTTCCGCCTTCCGCGGGGGCCCCATTTTTGCCTCGCCGAGCTCATGTGGGGGCCCCAAGCAGCAGCATCCACCTTCCCCCCGAGGGGGAAGGCTTGCCTCGGGCAAAAGCTGAAACACGGCGCAGAGACTTTGTGCGGCATTGAGAACGGTCATTGAATTGCAGGGGTTTACAAGTCTGGGGGCTAACCCTGCTCGGGCAGAAGGGGAACGGCACGCAGGGCACCGAACCGGCATAGTAACTACTCACAAATACGGCGGGTCATTGAATTTTGCCGCCGCCGGACCTCGTCCTCGCAAGCTGCGTATCGCTCACCCCGGCATAAATGCCAGGGCTCGTTCACTCCGCTGCTCGTCCTCTCCCCACCGAACCCACTTCGCTGGGCTTCGGCGGGGCCCCCGGGAAAGGAGGTACCAGGGGGAAACGGGCGCGTTTGGCCCTGAAAGGGCCTCTCCGCGCCTGTTGCCCCATGGCGAGCTTTGCCTACTTTCCCTCGCTGGAAAGTAGGCCGCCGGAGGCCATCGTCCTCGCAAGCTGCGTATCGCTCAGCCCGCCGCAAGCGGCAGGCCTCGTTCACTCCGCTGCTCGTCCTCTCCCCACACGACCCGCTTCGCTGGGCTCGTGCGGGGGCCCCGAGAGGCAGCCACCTTCCCCCCAGGGGGGAAAGCTTTGAGGCGGCATTCTCTCCGGTTTTTCCCGCCGGGGAAAGGCTTTTTGGGGCCCGGCTGGGGGCTGGGCTTACTCCTTGTCCAGGATGGGTCGGTCCTCCCGGGGGTCACTGAGGTAGTTCTTCACGTAGGACACCGCCTCGGGCACGGGCAGGGTGACCTGCTTGTAGAAGCCCTGGCTCTCCATGTCGGCCTTCTCCTCCTCGGTGAGGTCGTCGGACATGAGCAGGTTCTTCACGGTGACCGTGCCCGCCTTTACCTCGTCCTCGCCCAGGAAGGCGGCGAAGGGGATGGAGAGCTTGTTGGCGTAGTTGAGCTTTTGCTTGAACTTCTTCTGCTCGCAGTGGAGCTGGGCCCGGACGCCCTGGGCCCGCAGGGCGGTGGCAAAGGAGATGGCGGCGGACAGATCCTCCGTCATGGGCAGGATGAGCACGTCGGCGGGGGCGGTGGAGGCGGCGGGGTTGAGCATCTTCTGCTCCTGAAGCACGTAGAACAGCCGGGTCAGACCGATGGAGATGCCCACGCCGGGCAGCTGCTTGTCGGTGTAGTACTCGGCCAGGCTGTCGTACCGGCCGCCGGAGCAGATGGAGCCCACCTCGGGGTGGTCCAGCATGACGGTCTCGTAGACGGTGCCTGTGTAGTAGTCCAGGCCCCGGGCGATGGTCAGGTCCACCATGAAGTGGTCGGCGGGCACGCCGAAGGCGGCCATGTACTTCACCACGGTCTCCAGCTCGGTCACGCCCAGGTCGAACAGCTCGTTCTTGCCCTTGAAGGGCGCCAGGGCGGCCATGGGGTCTGCGGCGGAGAGCAGGCTGAGCAGGGTGTCGGCGGTGTCGGCGGGCACGGCGAAGTCGTCCACCAGGATGGCCTTTACCTTATCGGAGCCAATTTTTTCCAGTTTGTCAATGGTGCGCATCACGTCGCCCGCCTGCGCCTCCAGACCCAGCAGGGCAAAGAGGCCGTTGAGTACCTTCCGGTTGTTCACCCGGATCTTGAACCGGTTCAGGCCCAGGGCGGTGAAGGTGCGGTAGATGATGGAGGGGATCTCCGCCTCGTTGATGATGTCCAGCTTGCCGTCGCCGATGACGTCGATGTCGGCCTGGTAGAACTCCCGGAACCGGCCCCGCTGGGCCCGCTCACCCCGGTAGACCTTGCCGATCTGGAAGCGGCGGAAGGGGAAGGAGAGCTCGTTGTAGTGGAGGGCCACGTATTTGGCCAGGGGCACGGTCAGGTCAAAGCGGAGGGACAGGTCGCTGTCGCCCTTCTGGAAGCGGTAGATCTGCTTCTCGGTCTCGCCGCCGCCCTTGGCCAGCAGCACCTCGCTGGCCTCAATGGCGGGGGTGTCCAGGGGGGTGAAGCCGTAGAGGGAGTAGCTCTCCCGGAGGATGGCCACCATGCGGTCAAAGAGCACCTGATCCGCCGGCAGCAGCTCCATGAAGCCGGACAGGGTGCGGGGCTTGATACGTTCCATCTGAAAAACTCCTTTTGTATAGGATAGGCCGCTGCTGCTTGGCGCTTCGGGTGGGGCGTCAGGGGTTGCGCAGCAAGACCTTGAAATTGACCGGATTCACTCCGGCAATTTGAGTCAAAACGGGGTATGGCGGTTAAAGACAAAAAAGCGCCTCCGTCCCCAGACAATGGGACGAAAGCGCCTGCCTCCGTGGTGCCACCCATGTTCGGCGGGACTGATCGTCCCGCCCTCTGTGCTCCTGTTACGGGGAGCGGGCCGTGGATGTCTCCATCCCCGCTGGTAGAGCCGTCTTTCCCGGGTTCCGGTCCGTGGGACGCTTTCAGCCGAGGGCGTCCTTCTCTGTCCGGCGGTGTGCCCGGTACTCATGCTCCGTCGTGGCGGTGGTTGTCACTGCATACGGTATGATATTATCCCAAATTTCCCGGTCTGTCAACCGTTTGAGGCCCAAAAGCGGGAATTTGGGAGGCTATGGTCTGACATGGCGCCCGACCACACCCCTCATCCGTCATTTGCTCCGCAAATGCCACCTTCCCCCCGGGGGGAAGGCAAAAAAACGCGCCGCCCAATGGTGCGGGGCGGCGCGGCGGAAGCATTACACAGTAAAGGGCTTGGTCTTGGGATTGATAATCTCGCGCCAGTCCAGATCGCCCCGCTCCAGGCCGTGGATGAGCATCTCAGCGGTGCCCACGTTGGTGGCGTAGGGGATGTTGTACTGGTCGCACAGCCGGGTGATGTAGCTCAGGTCGGCATCCATGTCACTGGACTGGGGGTCGCAGAAGAAGAGGACCATGTCGATCTCGTTGTAGGCGATGCGGGCGCCGATCTGCTGGCTTCCGCCGTGCTGACAGGAAAGGAAGAGGTATACCGGCAGCCCGGTGGCCTCGGCGACCAGCTTTCCCGTGGTGTTGGTGGCGCAGACGGTGTGCTTGGAGAGGATGCCGCAGTAGGCGATGCAGAATTGGACCATCAGTTCCTTTCTGCGGTCGTGGGCCATAAGGGCAATGTTCATCGGAATTCATCCTTTCTCAGATTATGGGGCCCAGCCCGGATATGATATGCCAGCTTCCGCCGTCATATTCCAGGGCTGCTCCCGGGAGCAGGGCGGTGGTCTGGGTTCCGTCGGCCCAGGTGAGCCGGACCAGGGCCGACCCCTGGCAGGCGGTGCCCGCGGAGTTGGTGTAGGATACCATGGCGGTGACCAGCCGGGCGGACTGGAGGGATTGGCTGGCGTCTGTATCCTCGGGCAGACGGAGGGCGGAGAGCAGGGCGTACTGCCCCTGGGCCGCGGTCATGGATCTCATGCCGGCCTGCTGGCTCAGGGTCAGCTCCATGGCCTGGGCGGCCCGCGGCCCGTCGCCCGCCGCCAGGCCCTCCACCGCCAGGGTCAGGGCCCCCTCCGGGGTGTTGGTCCGGGCCGCCGCGGCCCACAGAAATACCCCCAGGGCCACGGCCAGGGTGACCGCAGCCAGGGCCCCTGAGGCCAGGACCGCCTTCCACCCGGGCCTGAGCCGTTTCCCGGCCCTGGGCGGGGGAGCGGTCTGGGGCTGTGCCGCCAGATTTTCCACCTTTGCGCCGCAGGATGTGCAAAACTTCACCCCATCCTTCAGCGGCGCGCCGCATTTGGTACAGTACATAGCGCCTCCCGGGCCTTCCGGCCCACGCTTCCGGGCCCGGCCCGGAGAGATTCCACCCGGCTGTCCCGCCCTGTGGGAAAGCCGGGGCCGGTCAGCGGATGTGCATGAGGGGCACCCGCTCACCCATCAGGCGGCGGGCGATGTTGAGGTAGGCCACAGCGGCGCCCTTCCGGCTGGCCAGGATGATGGGCTTGCCCTGGTTGGCGGAGAGCATGACCTGCTCATCCTCGGGCACCACGCCCAGCAGGGGCAGGCCGGCGGCGTCCATGGCGTCGTCGATGGTGGTGTGGAGCCGGCGGAGCAGCTTGGGCTGCACCCGGTTGACCACCAGGTGGATGGAGGGCAGCTGGCGGGAGAGGAGGGAGACCACCCGCTGGGCGTCCCGGAGGGCGGAGGCGTCGGTGGTGGAGACCACGATGCCCCGGTCCGCACCGCACACGGCCAGCCGGAAGCCCTCGCCCATGCCGGCGGGGGAGTCCATAAGGATATAGTCGTACTGCTGCCGGGCCGTGCGGAGGAAGGCCTTCATCCGCTCCTCGCTGATGCCCGGGGGCAGGGTGAGGGGTGCGGTGAGGAGGTAGAGATTTTTGATAACCGGGTGGGGGACTGCTGCCCGCTTCAGGGAGCAGCGGCCCTCCAGCACATCGGTGAAGTCCATGAGGGCCCGGTCGGTAAGGCCCAGGGAGATGTCCAGGTTGCGCAGGCCGATGTCCATGTCGATGCACAGCACCCGGCGGCCCAGGGCGGCCAGACAGGACGAGACGCCCCCGGTCAGGGAGGTCTTTCCCGTCCCACCCTTACCGGACGTGACCACAACGGCGGTACTCATAGCGTCCCTCCAGTTCATACGGTGTTAGTATATCATGACGGGCTGGGTTTTCCAATATTTTTTGTGCAAATGTAACACAATAGCAAAAATTGTGCCAATTCAAAGGGGGGCTTTCTGGAGCTTGGCCCAGCGGCGGGGGTAGCCCTTGGGGGTGGGGGCGGTTTTGCGGATGACCACCACCCGGTGGGTGACCCCAGCGCCGGGGATCTCATAGTCCCGCAGGGCCTCCACCTTGCCGCCCAGACGGGCGATGGCGTTGGCTGCGCCGGACAGCTCCTCGGTGCAGTCCACCGCCTTCATGGCCAGGAACGCTCCGCCCGGTTTCACGTAGGGCAGGCACAGCTCGGTGAGCACCCGCAGGTCGGCCACGGCCCGGGACACGGCAAAGTCGAACCCGTCCCGCCAGCCCGGCTCCAGGGCCTGTTCCTCGGCCCGGGCGTGGACGCAGTTCACGTCGGTCAGGCCCAGGTCGGCGCACACCTCGCCCAGCCAGGTGACCCGCTTGCCCAGGCTGTCCAGCAGGGTGAGGGAGAGGCCGGGCTCCAGAATCTTCAAAGGCAGGCCGGGGAATCCCGCGCCGGTGCCCACGTCGATGACCCGCTTGCCCTTGAAGTCCACCCCGTCCAGGGTGAGCAGGGCGGCGGAGTCCAGGAAGTGGAGGTCGGCCACCTTGTCCGGGTCGGTGATGGCGGTCAGGTTCATGACCTGGTTTTTCTCCAGCAGCAGCCGGCCGTAGCGGGCCAGCATGGCGGGCGCGGCAGGGGAGGGGAGAGGCACTCCCATGGCCTTGAGCCCGGCGGCAATTCTCTCTTCCATCCGCTTAACCTCCGAAGTTGGCCAGCAGGGCCGGGATTCCGTTGATCAGGTTGATGATGGCCAGGGCCAGGCACAGGGCGGTGATCAGGATCATCATGGCCCGGCGGGCGGGGGTGCGGCCCTCCTGGGGGGAAGTGAGCCACAGGCAGACCGCCGACGCCCCACCGCCCCCCAGGGCGGGGATGACCATCAGGGAGGCGATGCCGTGGAGATAGGTGCCCGTGCCGTACATGTAGGTCATGAGGCACACGATGATGACCATGTACACCACGCCCACCCAGGCCCAGATGCGCTTGAGGGGGGAGGCGGGGGTGTAGGTCTCCCGGGGCTGTTCCTCCTGGCCGCTGCCGGGCGTCTTGTTGTGATCGTCAGACATAGCGCGCTCCTTACTTGTCGGCGCCGTTGGCCTGCTGCTCCCGCAGCAGGTCACGGATCTCGGTGAGCAGCTGCTCCTGGGTGGACAGGACCGGCTTGGCGGGGGCGGTGTCGGCGGCCTGCTCCTTCTTGCGGTGGAAGGAGTTGAGCCCCTTCACGATGCAGAAGATGACAAAGGCCATGATGAGGAAGTTGATGACCGCGTTGATGAAGCTGCCCAGCATGAGCTGTCCGCCGCCGGGGAGCTGGATGGCCAGGGATGCGGCCAGGGCCTCGCTGTCGCCGGTGAAGATACCCAGGACGGGGTTGATGATGTCGTTGACCAGGGAGTTGACGATGGACTGGAAGGCGCCGCCGATGATGACGCCCACAGCCAGGTCCATCACATTGCCCCGGGCGATGAACTTGCGGAATTCGCCCAGGAAGCCCCGGGACTTTTTGTTGATATCTTTGATGTTGTCTTTCATGTTCTTCAAATGTATAACCTCAGTAATTTTTGTAACAAGGCTTGCCTCAACCAGAGCAGCAGACAAACCGCAGAGAGTTGGTGTGGTGTGTCATGGTAAGCTGTTTGCAGACCGACAGCCTTCCCCTCATCCGACTGGCCTGCGGCCAGCCACCTTCCCCCCAGGGGGAAGGCTTGGGTTGCCTCGACCGGAGGCTAAAACACGGCGCAGAGACTACGTGCGGCATTGAGAACGGTGATTAAATTGCAGGGGTTTACAAGTCTGGGCGGGTAACTCTGCTCGGGCGACGCAGGAACGATACGCAGGGCACCGAACCGGCATAGTAACTGCTCTCAAATACGGCGGGTGATTGAATTTTGCCGCCGCCGGACGTACTCCGAAAGGGGGTACCAGGGGGAAACGGGGGCGTTTGGCCCTGGAAGGGCCCTCCGCGCCTGTTGCCCCATGGCGAGCTTTGCCTACTTTCCCTCGCTGGAAAGTAGGCCGCCGGAGGCCGTCGTCGCCGCAAGCTTCATATCGTTCGCTTCCCCGCAGAGCGGGAGAGCTCATTCATTTCGCTGCGGCTCCTCTCCCCACGAAAGGCGTGCCGCCTTCCGCGGGGGCCCCATTTACTGCGCTAAGACCTGCATTTCCCCTCATCCGCCCCAGTGTGCGCACTGGGGCACCTTCCCTCTGGGGGGAAGGCTGTTTACTTCTTGGGCACCAGGACTTCCTTGCCGCCCATGTAGGGCTGGAGGACCTTGGGGATCTTGACGGAGCCGTCGGCCTGGAGGTTGTTCTCCAGCAGGGCGATGAGCATACGGGGCGGCGCCACGACGGTGTTGTTGAGGGTGTGGGGCAGGTACATCTTGCCGTCGGCGCCCTTGACGCGCATCTTCAGGCGGCGGGCCTGGGCGTCGCCCAGGTTGGAGCAGGAGCACACCTCGAAGTACTTCTGCTGGCGGGGGGACCAGGCCTCGATGTCGCAGGACTTGACCTTCAGGTCGGCCAGGTCGCCGGAGCAGCACTCCAGCTGGCGGACGGGGATGTCCAGGGTGCGGAACAGCTCCACGGAGTACTTCCACATCTGGTCGTACCACTTCATGGAGTCCTCGGGCTTGCAGACCACGATCATCTCCTGCTTCTCGAACTGGTGGATGCGGTACACGCCCCGCTCCTCAATGCCGTGGGCGCCCTTCTCCTTGCGGAAGCAGGGGGAGTAGGAGGTGAGGGTCTGGGGCAGGGACTCCTCGGGGATGATCTGGTCGATGAACTTGCCGATCATGGAGTGCTCGCTGGTGCCGATGAGGTACAGATCCTCGCCCTCGATCTTGTACATCATGGCCTCCATGTCGGTCTGGCTCATGACGCCCTCCACCACGTTGCCGTGGATCATGAAGGGGGGGATGCAGAAGGTGAAGCCCTTGTTGATCATAAAGTCACGGGCGTAGGCCAGCACGCCCTCGTGGAGCCGGGCGATGTCGCCCAGCAGGTAGTAGAAGCCGTTGCCGGACACCCGGCCGGCGGAGTCCATGTCGATGCCGTCAAAGGACTCCATGATCTGGGTGTGGTAGGGGATCTCGAAGTCGGGCACCACGGGCTCGCCGAACCGCTCCACCTCCACGTTGCAGGAGTCGTCGGGGCCGATGGGCACGGAGGGGTCGATGATGTTGGGGATCTGGAGCATGATGTGGTGGATCTCCTCGGCCAGCTTGGTCTCCTGCTCCTCCAGCTCGGCCAGGCGGTCGGCGTTGGCCTTGACCTGGGCCTTGACGGCCTCGGCCTCGGCCAGCTTGGAGGGGTCCTTCTTGGCCTGGCCCATCAGCATGCCGATCTGCTTGGACAGGCTGTTGCGGCTGGCCCGCAGCTCATTGGCCTCGGTCATGGCCGCCCGGTTGGCGGCGTCCAGCTCCAGCACCTGGTCCACCAGGGGCAGCTTCTGGTCCTGGAACTTCTTCTTGATGTTCTCTTTTACAGCTTCCGGATTCTCACGGATAAAACGAATGTCCAGCATGGATGTGACACCTCATCATCATATTGTTATGGTTTGCGGGGTTGTCCCGCGGGGATGTTTCACGTGAAACAGGGGAGGGCTCAGCCCAGCACGTCCTTGATGTCCTGGTACTGCTGAGCGGGGGAGGGGTCGCCCTCCCGGCCGGTCAGGGCCTCCTGGGGCAGGTACTGGGGCAGCCCGGAGGCCTCAAACTCGGCCATCATGTTGGCCGCGTCGGTGTAGTAGCCCCGGGAGAACTGCCGCTGGATGCGCCAGAACCAGTCCATGGCCTCCAGGGCCTTCTGGGCGTCGGCCTGGGCGGTCTGGGCGGTCTCGGCGTCGGCCTGGGCGTCGGAGAGCTGGCTCTGGGCGGCGTCCAGCTCCTCCTGGAGTCCGGCCACCTGGCCCTCCAGGTCCTCCACCTGCTGGGCCAGCTCGTCCTTCTCCGCAATCAGGTTGTTGATGGAGTCAAAGGCGTTGCTGGAGGTGGCCTGCAGCCCGGAGATGGCCTGCTCGTTGGCCCGCTGCTGCATGAAGTAGGACAGGAGCAGCAGCAGGAAGGCGGCGGCAAAGAGGATGGTCAGGTACCCCATGACGGAGACCTTTTTGTGGGGCTTGGCGTGCTCCGCCTCGTGCTGGAGGTGCTGCACCTCCTGCTCCTCGTTGTTGTGGTCCTGCTGATTCAAAGAGAAGTGCCTCCCTTCCCGCCGGAGGTCTGCTCCAGCGCCTCAAGAAGGGCGGTCAGGTCCTCGTCGCCGTAGTATTCCAGCTCCACCTTGCCCCGCTTGGCCCCCTGGACAATGGACACCTTCCGGCCCAGCCTGGCGGACAGGTCCTTGGCGGCGGCGTCCCGGTAGATCTTCATGGGGTCGGGGGCGGGGGGTGTGTCCTCCGCCTCCTCGGCGGCCTGGCTGATGCGCTTGGCCATGGCCTCAGTCTGGCGGACGGACAGGTCGTCCTCCACCACCTTCTGGGCCAGCCGCTTCTGCAGTTCCCCGCCGGGCACGGACAGAATGGCCCGGGCGTGGCCGGCGGACAGCTTGCCCTCCTCCAGCAGCATGCGCACCGCGTCGGGCAGGGAGAGCAGCCGCATGGCGTTGGCCACGGCGGAGCGGGACTTGCCCACCTGCTGGGCCACTTCCTCCTGGGTGAGGCCGTAGTCCTCCACCAGGACCTTGTAGCCCCCCGCCTCTTCAATGGGGTTCAGGTCCTCCCGCTGGAGGTTCTCGATGAGGCCCAGCTCCATGACCTTCCGGTCGTCGGCCTCGATGATGACGGCGGGCACCTCGGTCAGGCCCGCCAGTTTGGAGGCCCGCCAGCGGCGCTCTCCGGCGATGATCTGGTAGTAGCCGGAGGACAGGCGGCGGACGGTGAGGGGCTGGATGAGCCCGTGGGTGCGGATGGACTCGGCCAGGTCGCTGAGGGATTCCTCGTCAAACCGCTTCCGGGGCTGTTTGATGCCCGGTTCAACCTGGGAGATGGGCAGCATGACCGAGCCGCCCTCCTGGGTCTTCAGGGCGGCGTCGCCCAGCAGGGCGCCCAGGCCCTTGCCCAGGCCCCGGTCCTTGTTCACTGGCAAATCTATCATTCCTTTCTTTACAGGGCGCAGCGGATGTTACCCTTTGTTCTTCTCCATGACCTCCCGGGCCAGCTCCTGATAGGCCTCGGCGCCCCGGGACAGGCTGTCGTAGGCGGTGACGGGCTTGCCGTAGCTGGGGGCCTCGGCCAGCCGCACGTTCCGGGGGATGACGGTGGCGTACACCTGGCCGGGGAAGTGGCGCTTGACCTCCTCCGCCACCTGCATGGACAGGTTGGTGCGGCCGTCGTACATGGTGAGCACCACGCCCTCCAGGGCGATGGACGGGTTGAGGGACCGCTTCACGATGCGGATGGTGGACAGCAGGTCGCTGAGGCCCTCCAGGGCGTAGTACTCGCACTGGACGGGCACCATGACCGTGTCGGCGGCACAGAGGGAGTCCAGGGTGAGCAGCTCCAGGGAGGGGGGACAGTCGATGAGGATGTAGTCGTACTTGTCGGCGAGCTGGTCCAGGGCGTTTTTCAGGAGATACTCCCGCTTGTCGATGGCGATCATCTCCACGGTGGCGCCGGCCAGGGCCTTGTTGGCGGGGATCACGTCGCCGTAGGGGGTCTCCACCACAGCCCGCTTCACGTCGGCGCCGTTGATGAGCACGTCGTAGATGTTGGGGGAGGCGGTGGTCTTGTCCACGCCGAAGCCGGAGGTGGCGTTGGCCTGGGGGTCGAAATCGCACACCAGAACCCGGGCGCCCGCCTCTTTCAGGGCGGCGGCCAGGTTGACGCACGTGGTGGTCTTGCCCACGCCGCCCTTCTGATTCACGATTGCAATGGTTTTAGCCATAGGGGCACCTGCCTTTTTACAGCGATTGTGGGGCGACAAAGCACCCTCCGAGCCGAAAAAGGGCGGCGGGCGGTTTGTTCAGCAGTCCTATTATAATATCGGCGCCCGTTCATTTCAACTGATTTTACCCATGTTTCACGTGAAACATGCGGATAGGGCGGCCCAGGCGGGGAGAAAAAAGCCCGGAGTGTTTCACGTGAAACACTCCGGGCAGCGGGACAAGGGGGGAAGGTGGAGGGAAGGGGGCCGTTTGACATAAGACGGCCGCAGGGGGGAAGGCGGTGGAAGAATGTGGGGACAAGTGGAAAACTCCCCGTGTTTCACGTGAAACACCAAGGGGCTCAGGCGGTCCGCTTGGGGATGCGGATGGTCAGCAGGATGGAGTCCTCGGTCTCCTGGCGCTGGCAGTCCGCGTTCACCCCGGCGGTCTTCATCATGGTCAGGCCCTTGGTCACCGTGTTGAGGAAGAACCGCACATCCTTAATTAAATAGGTGGGCTTCCGCCGCTTGGCCGGGGCGGGGGAGAGGAGGGACTCCACATAGGCCTCGGTCTTGGCCACGGTGAGATGCTCCTGGGTGATGTACTGGGCGGCCTTCAGCTGGAGCTCCGGGTCCTCCAGCCGCAGGAGGGCCCGGGCGTGGCGCTCGGTACACCCGGCCTCCAGCAGCAGCTTGAGCACCTGAGGGGACAGCCGCAGCAGCCGCAGCTTGTTGGCCACCGCGGACTGGGATTTGCCGATCCGCCGTGCGGCCTCCTCCTGGGACAGGTTGTAGGTGCAGATGAGCCGGGACAGGGCGGTGGCCTCCTCCACAAAGTCCAGGTCCCGGCGCTGGAGATTCTCCACCAGGGCCAGCAGGGAGGAGTTCTCCTGGTCCACCCGCAGGATGATGCAGGGCACCTCTTTGAGCCCGGCCATGCGGGAGGCCCGCAGCCGCCGCTCGCCGGACACCAGCTCATAGCCCCCGGCGGTCTTGCGCACCGACAGGGGCTGGAGCACCCCGTGCTCCCGGATGCTCTCGGCCAGCTCCTCCAGGCCCTCCTGGGAGAAGTATTTCCTGGGCTGGTCCGGATTGGGCACGATCAGGCTCTCCGGGAGAAAACACACCCGATTGGTCTCATACAGTCCCTTTTTGCGCAGCAGTGCCATGGGCGGACCTCCTTTGTAGAATGGATCATGTTGTTATCCATATTTTACCACACCGCGGGGAGAAACAAGGCGCAGCCCGTCGAACGGGAAATATTTTCCATTTTATAGCCTGGGGGGCGGGGAACCGGGCATTTGCTCTTTCCTCCCGTCCCCGATTATGCTATGATGGAGACAAGTACGGGCCGCCTGTTTTGGGGCGGCCGGGGAGAGAATCCACCTGAAACGGAGGTATTTCGACTATGAAGCATCGTGTTGCAGCCGCCTTTCTGACGGTGTGTCTGCTGCTGACTCTGGCGGCCGTGCCTGCCGCGGCGGCCGGGCGCTATTCCGACGTGCCCGCGGGGGACTGGGCCGAGGAGGTCATCCAGAAAGCCACGGACTACGGCCTCATTGAGGGCAAGGGGGACGGCACCTTCGGCTACGGCGAGTACATGAACCGGGCCTCCTTTGTGATGGTGCTGTGCCGCATGTTTGGCTGGGAGATGGTGGAGCCGGAGAAGCCCTCCTTCTCCGACTGCGTGCCCGGCACCTGGTACTACTCCGCCGTGGAGACCGCCCTGGCCAACGGGGCCATCGACTCGGGGCTGTACTTCCGGCCGGACGACGACATCAGCCGCCAGGACATGGCCGTCATGCTGGTGCGCGCCCTGGGGTACGAGAGTCTGGCCCTGACCCAGTCGGCGGCGGAGCTGCCCTTCTCCGACGTGACGGAGAACAGGGGGTACATCGCCCTGGCCTATGAGTTCGGCATCATCAACGGCGTCAAGCAGGCCGACGGCAGCCTGCTCTTCCTGCCCGGCCACTCCTCCACCCGCCAGGAGGCGGCGGCCATGCTGGTGCGGGTGTACGACAAGTACCACGCGGACATCGGCTTTCTCCACGGCTTTTACGCCATGAGCGCCTACAGCCAGATCGGCATGGCCGAGAAGATGGACGGCGTCAGCCTGGGCTGGGCCCGCATGACCCTGGACGGCAGCGGCAAGCCCTATCTGAACCAGACCAGCGCAGGCGGCAACGAGTGGGCGGTGCCCCAGGGCTCCGAGCTGGCCACCGACGCCCTGAAGGGGGCGGGGGTGACCTACAACCTGGACGTGTACGCCGCCGGGGACGACCTGACCGGCATCCTCAGCGCCGCCAACCGCCAGGCCGCGGTGGAGCAGCTGGTGAAGGCCGCCGGGGACTACGCCGGTCTGACCATCGACTTTGAGGGCCTGGGCACCTCCCTGCGCACCTCCTTCACCCAGTTCATGACCGCCCTGCGTTCGGCGCTGCCCCAGGGCAAGAACCTGTGGGTGTGCGTCCAGCCCGACGAGTGGTACGGCGGGTACGATTACCACGCCCTGGGGGAGACCTGCGACAAGGTGATCCTCATGGCCCACGACTACCAGGACACCAACCTGCCCCAGGGCTGGGTGGGCACCAGCCAGACCCGCAACGCCCCCGCGCCCCTGAACAAGGTGTATGAGGCCCTGGCGGCCGTCACCGACCCGGACACCGGCGTGGCGGACAAAAATAAGATCGTGCTGGCCGTGTCCATCACCAGCGTGGGGCTGAAGGTGGACGAGAACGGCCTGCTGGCCTCCACCGATATCTACACCCCGGCGCCCGCCACCCTGGCTTCCCGCATGAAGCAGGCCGACGCGGTGCGCACCTGGGACGCCGCCGCCGCCACCCCCTATCTGACCTACTCGGTGGACGGGGAGCACTACAAGGTGTGGTACGAGGACGCCCAGAGCATCATGGCCAAGGTGAACCTGGCCCACATGTTCGGCGTGGACGGCCTGTCCATCTGGCGGCTGGGCATCATCCCCGACTACGCCGACGTCCAGAACTACGACGTGTGGGGGGCTGTCCAGGCCGCCCGGGCGGGGGAGTAAGGGCCCCATGGACTTTGCGGAGGTAAGCGAAGCGGACGTCTCAGAGGCGGGGTACGTCCACGCAGAGAGCTGGAAGGAGTCCCACCGGGGCTTCTGTGGGGCGGAATTCGTGGCGCGGCACACCCCGGCGGCCCAGGCGGAGTACCTGCGCCGGGAGATGGCCGCAGGGAAGCGGGTCTATATGCTGCGGGACCCCCATCCGGTGGGCATCGTGTCGGTGTGGGGCGGCCTGATCGAGAACCTGTATGTGCTGCCCAAGGAGCAGAACAGGGGATACGGCACGGCCCTGCTGCAATACGCCCTGGCCCGCTGCAGGGGCACGCCCACCCTGTGGATCCTGAACACCAACCAGGGCGCATACCGCCTTTACACCCGGAACGGCTTCCGGGAGACCGGCAACCGGAAACAGCTCAATGAGCGGCTCAGCGAGATAGAGCTGGCCCGGTGCGGAGAGAAATAAAAGAAGATGATATACATGGCGGCTCTCGCGGGCCTGGGG
This sequence comes from Pseudoflavonifractor intestinihominis, assembly GCF_040096055.1. Lineage (NCBI taxonomy): Bacteria > Bacillati > Bacillota > Clostridia > Eubacteriales > Oscillospiraceae > Pseudoflavonifractor > Pseudoflavonifractor intestinihominis. The sequence continues at coordinate 2,644 of NZ_JBBMFK010000020.1, read as the reverse complement.
AAAGAGGTCCGGAAACGTGCTGCCCCAGAAGAAAACAGGAGTGAATCAAATGAATCACAATTCCGCAAGGGAAGAAGGAAAAGCGACCAAGGCGATCAAGGAATTTCTGATGATGACCCTGGGCACCTCGCTGGTGTCCATCGGCGTCTACTTCTTCAAATTCCCCAACAACTTCTCCATGGGCGGCGTGTCCGGCCTGTCGGTGCTGCTGGGGGGACTGTTTGAGTCCACCTGGCTCACCCCCTCTACCTTCAACACCATCATCAACACCCTCTTCCTTGTGCTGGGCTTCATCTTCCTGAACAAGGGCTTTGGACTGCGGACCGTGTACTGCTCTCTGCTCTACGCCGGGCTCATCCAGCTCTTTGAGGCGGTGGTGCCCCTGTCGGGCACCCTGACCACCAACAAGATGCTGGAGGCCTTCTTTGCCATCATTCTGCCCGCCCTTGGCTCGGGCATCCTGTTCAACCTGAACTCCTCCACCGGCGGCACGGACATCGCCGCCATGATCCTGAAGAAGTACACCGGCATGGACGTGGGCCGGGCCCTGCTCATGTCGGACATCATCATTGCCGGCGCGGCCCTGTTCATCTTTGACATTGAGACCGGCCTGTTCTCCCTGCTGGGCCTGGTGCTCAAGTCGGTGCTGGTGGACAGCGTCATCGAGTCCCTCAACCGGCGCAAGAGCTTCACCATCATCACCTCCCATCCCCAGCTGGTGTGCGACTACGTCACCAAGACCCTGGGCCGGGGCGCCACCATATGGGAGGGCCAGGGGGCCTACACCCACCAGACCCACTACGTGGTGCTCACCGTGCTGTCCCGGGGCCAGGCGGTGGTGCTCCGCCGGTATCTGAAGGAGCACGACCCCTCCGCCTTCCTGCTGGTGTCCAACTCCAGCGAGATCTTCGGCAAGGGCTTCCTCCGGGCCTGAGGGCGGTGGAACCGGGAAATTCTGATTACGTTAAGGAATAAATTACATGAACGATATCGAACTGTATTTAAAAAAGCGGCGTACCGCCCGGGAGGCGGTGTCCTGCGTCAAGTCGGGGGACTGGATCGACTACGGCTTTTGCAGCCAGATGCCCTACGACCTGGACCTGGCCCTGGCGGAGCGGATGAGAGAGGAGCCGGAGCTGACCGACCTGAATTTCCGGGGTGCGGTAGCCCTGCGGCAGCCGGCGGTGACCGCCCTGCCCGACGCGGCGGAGCGCATCACCTGGAACTCCTGGCACTGCTCGGCCATTGAGCGGCGGCTCATGGAGCAGGGCGTGGCCTACTACGCCCCCATCCGGTTCTCCGAGATGCCCCGGTACTACCGGGAGAACATCCAGCGGGTGGACGTGGCCATGATCCAGGTCTCCCCCATGGACAACCACGGGTTCTTCAGCTTCAGCCTGAACACCACCTACCTGGCCGCCATGCTGGAGCGGGCCAAGGTCATCATCGTGGAGGTCAACCCCAGGATGCCGGTGGCCTTTGGCGGCCTGGGCACCGCCATCCACATCTCCCGGGTGGACATGGTGGTGGAGGGGGAGGGCCATGAGATCGACCAGCTCCCCGGCTTGGTGCCCACCGAGGTGGACGTGGCGGTGGCCAGACAGATCGTGCCCCTCATCCCCGACGGGGCCTGCCTCCAGTTGGGCATCGGCGGCATGCCCAACGCGGTGGGGGGCCTGCTGGCCCACTCCGACCTGAAGGACCTGGGCATCCACACCGAGATGCTCACCGACTGCGTGGTGGACCTGGACGAGGCGGGCAAGCTCACCGGACGGAACAAGAACCTGGACCGGGGCAGCGCCGTGTTCACCTTTGCCGCGGGCACCCGGCGGCTGTACGACTTCATCCACCGCAATCCCACCGTGCTGGTGGCGCCGGTGGACTACGTCAACGATATCGACGTCATCTCCACCCACGACAACGTGATCTCCATCAACAACACCATGGAGGTGGACCTGTTCGGCCAGGTGTCCGCCGAGACCATGGGCACCCGGCACATCAGCGGCGCCGGGGGGCAGCAGGACTTTGTCCTGGGGGCCTACCGGTCCAAGGGGGGCAAGAGCTTCATCTGCTGCTCCTCCGTCTACCTGGATAAGCAGGGGAGGGCCCACAGCCGCCTGGTGCCCACCATCACCCCGGGCAGCATCATCACCTCCACCCGCACCAATATCCACTACCTGGTCACCGAGTACGGCATGGTGAATCTGAAGGGCCTGTCGGCCTGGCAGCGGGCAGAGGGGATCATCTCCGTCGCCCACCCGGACTTCCGGGAGGAGCTCATCGCCGCGGCGGAGAAGATGCATATCTGGAAGCGCTCCAACCGCCGCTGAACTTCCACAGAGACAGCCCCAAATGTGGATCATCTGACAGCCCCGGAGAGCGGCAGGTGCCGCCCTCCGGGGCTGTTTTTTTGCTCCCCCCTGGGGGAGTCTTAGGGGCGGCGCTGTCTTTGGCTTCCCCCTCATCCGTCTGGCCTTCGGCCAGCCACCTTCCCCCCAGGGGGAAGGCTTGCCTGGGGCAAAAGCTGAAACGCGGCGCTGAGACCCCGTGCGGCATTGAGAACGGTGATTGAATTGCAGCGGCCCACAAGTCTGGGGGCTAACCCTGCTCGGGCAGAAGGGGAACGGCACACGGGGCACCGAAC
>NZ_JBBMFK010000019.1:0-69576 GCF_040096055.1 Pseudoflavonifractor intestinihominis | reverse complement strand
TTTTTTTCGGCTCCAAGTAAAGCTACTGTTCCTCGAATAATTGCTTCACACCCATGGTTTCCACTAGAGCCGTTCCCGTATAGCGTAATGTTCATTGCGTAAAATAGTCCTTTCTCTGAAACAACGACTTTTCTAACTGGATTTTTTCATAAGTGAAAATTTCCACAGAAGAGAATCTATTTTTATATGACAGAAAAATTTAATTAGTAATAAAGTAAATATAAGAGTTCCTATAAACCACAGTGGCACAAAGACAAAAGAATGTGCTATTCCAAACTTGCTTAATAATTTTCCACAAAAGCGCCCGATGACAGGTTCATGAAGTAAAAACAAGGGATACGAATTTTGTCCCAGAAATATTAGTAATTTGTTTTTTTTCAACGAGAGCGCTACTATATAGTAGACTAGTGTTCCCCCAAGCCCAAATAAGATATACCTGACATAAGAACTCCAGAAAAAAGAATCACTATTGGGAAATATAGAAAGAATTGTTACCAAAATTACATATAAAAAAACATATATAATATTTTGGGATTTCTTATGGGAAAGCAGGAACCTATATTTATATACTATAATTCCTAATTCAAAAAATATGAAGTACGAAACAAATACAAATGGATATTTATCTAAAATTGGGAAAAAAGAAGCAAGTAAGTGCTGCATGAGGCCAATTATCAAATATAGGGAAAAGCGAATCCAGCTACTGCTGATTACTTTGTATAGTAATGGGCAAATAATAATAACACAGCAGTACATGGGAATATACCACAAAGGATAGGCCACAGTATTTCCCAACCAACTGGAAATATAAGTTTTACATAATAGAATTGGAGAGAATTCTTTGATCCATATGAAAGAATCTATAGCCCAGAAAAATGTATTAATTATAAAAAATGACATCAAAACACGAGGTAACCGTTTTTTAAGCAGCAGCAAATAAGGAGTTGCTGTATCATGAATTGCAAACTTTATGCCAGATATAAATACGAAAATAGGAACAGCTGAGATTACGAAATTATATAAAGTCCGTAAAAAAATATCTGTATCTGAATATTCTTTACCGGGAAAAAGATAACCAAGGCACGAGGCGCAAGCGTGAATTATTATTACAAATGAGATTGCAATACCGCTTAAGACCGTTAGCTCATCCTGCTTTTGCTTTGACATAAATTTATGCCCCTTTATTTTATAAAGTCAGATTTCCAAAAGCTGCTCTATTTCTTCAATAATATGATCTGGCAAAAATTTTTCAGGACAACGGCTGCCACGCTGAATGTGGGCATACAGTTGAGCGTCAGTTAAACTTCTATACTGCGTTTGGTTCGATAGAGCACCCCCATAATGCAGTTTTTATGCCGTTTTTCCGGTAAGCTTGGTTCAGGTGCCCATAAATTCCTGTACTACCATAGCAATAGTTATCGCCGCCGACAGAAAGCGCAATGTCCGTTCCAACGCTTGCCTGACGAATTCCGGGCAGATAGGACAAGCCATCCATATCAGTATAATTTCCGGTTAATTTTAGTTTGAGATAGGCTTTAAGAAAAAGGAAACCTTTTTTATACGCACACGTGGCAGGAAAAATCTGAGCGAGCGATCCCAAACCATAGGATTTATCTTCCTGCGGTCCTGCGGATTGAATACGAAAAGAATTTTTTTCGGCTCCAAGTAAAGCTACTGTTCCTCGAATAATTGCTTCACACCCATGGTTTCCACTAGAGCCGTTCCCATACAGTACAATATTCATAATTCACCGTTCCTTAAAATTACAACTAAGTCGATATAAAAATAGAAGACTTCTCGCTGCTGTGCTTAGTTATAGTAACCTTAAGTAGTGTGACTACCGACTATGGCACAATTTTGCCCAACTAAGAAGAGCAGACATCGAAATATTTATAATTAAAATAGCAAATATAGCTGCTATCAAATTAAATATTTTGGATAATTGCATTTTTATGACTATCCAGTACACAGAAATAAAGATATTTAATATTTGACAAATAAAAAAATATTTATTGCTAGTATATAGCTTGGGACGTATACGCATTAGGATGATTTCAATCAAAGCAAGAAGCATTAATTCTATACGCAGATAATTTCTAACAGCATGATACATCGCTTTTAGATAATACATCATGCTATGTGTATTCGTTGTAGAATCAGTAAGTGGATACATTTTAGATAGATCAGCGTGATTAATTCCTATTAAACAATCAAGTGAGGTGCCTTTGCTCATAGTGATATACCACTCGTTTGCAGCATTTACAACGCCATAAATGCAAATATATTGATTTCCATCATACCATAAGAATGGACGATAAAGGTTCCTCCAGAATTTGTTGTTTTCAATAATAGATTGAGCGTTATAAAATTGAATGCCATCGTAGCTTGTACAACAAAAGATTTTTTGCTTTCCTTTATTGTCAATAAAACACATATAGTATGTCCCATTATATTCGGTTACTGATCCGTGCCAAATACTGATGCCAGTATTTTCGCCGTTTATACTGCATAGTGTTTTATTTGTCCAATTATACCCGTCCTTACTCTCTTGATAGCTAATTGTACCACTGGTTCCATAGAGGTCATATCCAATTGCCCACATTTGATATTTCTCTCCGTCCCAAATGATAGACGGAGAAAGATAATCTATTTCAGTCATGATTTCATAGTCGCTCCATGTTACTCCATCAAAAGAGTATTTGCGTAGCAACAGTAGATGATCGTCCTCTGATCCGCCAAGCCGTTGGGAGAGACGTCCTAAATACCAAACTTCGATTCGATCTAAATCTTTTCGATATAGGATATGAGGATCTTTTAGTTCATCACAGCCAGTTTCTTCATTATCAGCAATTGGGTTTGCCAACGTGCCGGGTGTCTCCCAGTAATATAAATCATTAGATACTGCAATACATGGATTCTCTTCCTCTCCATTTCCGTTTGGGTAGGGACTGTAAGCCATCCAATATTTATATCCATTCCAAGAAGTATCAAATGTATATACAGAGGGATGTGTCGGCTGATTATTTCCGGCAAGATAGGTCTCAATATTTAACCTAGTAGTACCCAAAGAAGGAGAAACGGTAGGAGATATATGTATATATATAACTAATATGAGAAATAAAAAAATAGCTACAGCTAGGATGTATTTTATGATAGATTTACATAGATAATTTTTGGATATATGCTCTTGCATAACCTGATTTTTTGGCTTTTTAGTAAACATAAACTAGATTTTCTCCAAGATTGTTAAAATTAAACTCTAAAGAGCCGTTCAATACCAGACATAGTATATTCTGGAAAAAACTTTTCGGGACAATGGCTGCCACGCTGAATGCGGGCATACAGTTGGGCGTCGGTTAGTATTGCGTTTACTTTTTGCGCCAGCGACTCGGGAGTCTGTTCCGCCAAAATTCCATTGACACCATCTTGAATAAACTCACAGGGGCCAAGTGATTTGGTAACAATACAGGGTATGCCCAAAGCCATGGCCTCTAATATAACAATCCCCTGAGATTCGACATAAGAGGGATGAACGAATAGGTCAGCATATTTTAAATAGGGATAAGGGTTTGTCTGATTCCCTTCAAACAAGAAGATATCCGCAACGCCTGCGGCTACCGCTGTTTTGCGGAGCTTCGCCTCTTCAACCCCGCTTCCAACCAGATGCCATTGAAAAGCAATGCCGGCCTCTTTGAGCTTTTGGGCTGCAAAAATAGCGTTTTCAATGTGCTTTTCTGGAGACAGACGGCAAAGCGTTACAATTTGATGGACATCTTTTCGGCTGTACGGACAAAACTCATCTGCCTTTTGGAGAATACATGATTTGTCTATCATATTGGGAATAACGGTTAGTTTGTTGCTGATCGTTGGAAATGCATCTGCCAGCATTTTGGAGCACGCATGAGATACCGCAACAATCTTATCACAGGCTTGGGCACATTCCAGGTAGCTCTGACGTTCCACGTTGATCTCACCGTGGTGCCACCAGGTAGCCCTGCCTTCTGCGTGAACAGCAAAGGCCGCAATTTGCGTGCAGATTCCCGGGCGAAATCCGATTACATAATCATAGTGTTGGTTTGCGGTCAGAAGCTTTTTTGCGAGTGCAATGCGCTCTTGACCTCCAAATTTCATCAGCAAAAAAATGACCCGCATTTTCAAACCGAACCAGTCCCGGACTTTGACACAGGTTATCAAACTTTTTAAAAAAGGGCCATAGGTGTTTTTTAAGCTTTTTACATGGATATGGACGTTTGAGGGGATCTCTGCTCCGTAGTCTCCCAACTCCTCCAAAAGCAGCAGGTCTACATCGTAGCAGTCATAATCAAGCCGCCTTAAAATATCCAAAAGGGACTTTTCCACACCGCCTGTGTTCATATGCCCATTGATAAATAGGATTTTTTTCATATCTTTTTATTTTGATACCACCATAACAGCTCAACAAAAGGGATGCACTTCCAACGGTATAAGTAGGTTATCAGTTTTAATTTCCAACTAATTTTAAGCTTTGAAATTTGAATACGTTTTAAAGTACTGTGGACTAGGCTGTTTTTTAGAATTTGGCGTATTTGACTTTTTCTGGCGCTTGATTTTAAACCACTGGATCCCAAATTTCCAATTGCCAAATACACAAAAAACAGCAGGCACCGATCAATTTGTGGGCCAAAATCAAAGTCGGCTTTTTGTCCAAAGGATTTTTTAATACGCTGGTATAAATCGAGCAGCATGGGCCACTTGTCCCGATATGCAGAATGCGTTACAGACATAGGATTTTGCCGATAGTGGTAGGGAGTATATCCCTTCATGTAATACATGCTGTTTGCTGCATACCCGACTTCTGCACCGAACAAGAGATCTTCCGAAAAGCGGATCCCCTCAGGATAGCGGATATGATGCTCTTGAATAATATCTTTTCGAACCAAAAGAAGCCAGTTTGATATGGTAACCGGATATTCTATAGACTCTGTCATCAAAAGCTGCGGGAAATATTCAGATTTCATTTTTGATCTGTCATAAAATCCGCCGGGCAGTGTATGAGTATATATCTGCGCGCCAAAGTCAAATTCTTTCAGACAATCACAGATGACCAGATCACATTGAAATTCCAGTCTGATAGACATCATCTTTTCGTACATATCGGAATCAATATAGTCATCGCTGTCTACAAAGGTGATATATGATCCAGACGCAAGGTCTAAGCCATGGTTTCTCGCTGCCGCAGCGCCGGCATTTGTCTGATGGATAACGCGGACCCGTTGATCATAACGCGCAAATTGATCACATATCTGTGGACTGCTGTCAGTTGAGCCGTCGTCAATTAAGAGCAGCTCAAGATCCTTCCAATTCTGATCCAGAATGCTTTCAACACATGTCCTCAAATAAGCTTCGGCATTGTATACAGGAACAATTACGCTGAGTGCAGGCATATATTTATCCTTCCATAAGCGCATAGAGTTTGTTTACTTCATCGGCATTCGAGTAGTCTTGCTGACGGCATGTATCGCTTAAAAGTTTTAAGGCTTTCGTGTCGCGTAAAAGCGTAGCAATTCCTTTGGCACATCCCTCGTTATCCATGGGCACGATCACGCCGTCCACACCGTCCTCCAGCTGGCTGGCGGAGGTGGCGTAGTTGGTAATGACAACTGCTTTCCCCAAGATTTGAGCTTCATGGACGGAAACACAGTTTCCCTCGTATCTGGAAGGCTGCACATATAGGTCACAGGCTTTCATATAAGGGTATGGGTTGCTTTTTTTCCCTAAAACGGTGACATAATCCTGCATTTCAGCTTTTACAATGTTTTGGCGTATCAATTTTTCATCTCCGCCAAATCCAATGAGATACCAGTGGACATCCAGACCCGAGGCACGAATCAAACGGCAGATAAACGGAACATTATCAAAATTTTTAGCGGTGCAAAAGCGACCTACCGAAAGCAGCTTATAGCTTCCTTTTTCCATTCCCTCCGGAACAGATTCCTCCGCTTGCCGGTAAATCAATTCCGGAGAAATAATATTGTCAATTCTGATAATCCGTTCCTGAAGAGAGGGGAACTGCTCTAAAAATCCCTTGGTACAGTGGTCCGAAATAGAGGCGATTTTGTCGTAGGCCGACCACATTTGCAGCTCTGACACGGTGTCTATCTGGAGCGCTGAGTAATCGGTATGGATCCAGGCGACTTTGACCTTTGCCGTTACTTTTTCCGCTACAAAGTAGTGAGGAGTCAAAAAACTGACGGCTAAATCATAATTTTTATGGCTGATCTGCGGCATAAAGTTTTTTGTATATTTGTGGCTGTACTCCAAAGATACAGCCTGATCCAATTCAGACGGATGTGACTTCAGAAATTGTCTGGCTTTATATTTCCCCCAGGCACGTCCTAAGACTACGCCGAAAGCCCCTTTTTTTAGCGTTTCTGTAATAGGTTCTGCTAAGCATGTATACTGTTTTATCTCGGGAAGCAACCGTATATTGGAGGGGATGTAGGGCAGCAGTTCACCGCTGTGACGCAGCAAAAATAAATCTACCTCATATCGATCGGAATCAAATGCGTTTAGCAGACCGAGCAGTGCGCGTTCTGCCCCTCCCAGTTCCAGCGCATGTGATGCCACTAAGACACGTTTTTTCTCCATTGTTATGTTCTCCTGAAGAAATCCACACCTAAAATCCGATGCAGAGGCTTTGATATAGTGCTGCGAAGCCTTCTGAGGGGGCTCATCCAGCTGGCGGAATACCAGTGGATAGAAACGGTATGTTCGGTTTTGTTGAGACGTCCGGTAGCGCTCTCATAGGGATTAAACCAGTCCGGAGGATAAATCACCGCATCTGCGATTTCCTGTAAGGAGCCGTCCCTACGCAGCCCAAGCGCCTCCAGTGCCTTTGTGTTGAGTCGCGGACAACCGATAACGCCATGCTGTCCATCTAGGAGGGGGTCATATTCCTGGCGCATCGCGTCGATTACAGTTCCATGGGCCTCTGAACCAAATCCCAGGCCGCTGGCGACAAACTCCGGGGTCTCAAAGCCGAAAAAGGCGCCGTGTGTAAGCAAGAAGTCCGGACTGCGGACCAACTCCACATCGGTATCAAAGTAGATTCCGCCCTGTTCAGCTACCACTACTAATCTGGCATAGTCGCTTAAAAAGGCATATTTTTTCTGCTCTATACACATTCTGGTATAGCCGTTCATGTTTACATCAAAATTGTCTTCATTCCACTCGATGATCTCATAATCGGGGCAATATTTTTTCCAGCTGGCAATACATTTTTGGGCCATCTTTGGCTTCTGTCCCCGGCCAAACCAGCAGTAGTGAATTTTCTTGGGAATCATTTTATCTTCGCCTTTCTTTTTACGATCCAGGAAAGTGCGATACCTGGCAGAGTGCAGGCAACAGTCAAAAGCTTTTTGGGAGATTGAGATATAAAAGCTATATTTCCGGAAAGCACACAACTGGAAACATAGTGAATACAATCCGTTACCAGGCGTTTTCTTGAGACTGGATAATTCATACATACTTTTCTCCAGAATGCCCAGCCCTTTGGATTTTTCAAATACTGCTTCCACATGTTATTAGAAGAGCCGTCCGGCTGGTACTCTACATTGCAGAGAATCTCGTCCAAAACCGCCATTTTATATGTCTGGTCAATCAGCCGATATTTATAGGCGAGTGAAATGTATTTTTCCCCTTCAAAGACCGGGTAAGGCGGATACTTCTTGATGATGTCAGTGCGATAGACCAGCTTTTTGTCGCCGCTTCCTCCCGCTGCATAATAACCAGAGACTGTGGTCTCTGTCATACCATCAGGAAAGCCTTTCCCAATCACATTACCTTTGAAATCCGCATCCAATCCAATGATACCGGCATAGTCTTGCTGGCGGACTTGCTCCCATTTTGCCAATATCTTTTGCACAGCGCCAGGAGCAAGTTTATCATCCGAGTCAATGCAGACATTTAGCTCGGTGTCAATGTTCTCATAGGCCGTATTGTGAGCTGTATGCATCCCGCCATTTTCTTTATAAACATACCGAATTTCAAAGCCGTTATCTTGAGCCTGCCACTGACACACCAATTCGGCAGTATTGTCCTGAGAGCCGTCATCCACCACCAGCCAAATAAAGTCTTTGCAGCCTTGGGAAAGCAGGCTCTCATAGGTCCGGCGCAAGGTGTGAGCCCGGTTATAAGCCGGAGTAAAAATAGTAAGCAGTATTTTTTTATCCATGACTTCTTACCACTTCCAAGTAATAATTCTCCAGCCACCTGGCAGTTTCGGAAATATCATATCCGGCATTTCGGAGCTCTGATTGTCTATCCTGACGGGGGGAATGGCAGTATGTAAGGACCCAATCTGCCCACTGCTCAGCGCTGTCCTCCAAAGAGCGGAATTGAACAAGATCTGTAATTGCTGCCTCACGCGGTACAGCGGAAGATACACAGCAAGGAAGGCCGGACGCCTGGGCTTCGACCAGGGAGACCGGCAGACCCTCGTAAAGCGACGGCATTAAGAACACATCCATCGCCTGATAATAGTCCCAAGTATTGCTCTTTACTCCCGTTAGAATGACATGCTTCAGCTTCTTTTCTGCAATATATGCTTCAATCTCTGCACGCCGTTCCCCATCACCTACCAAAAGTAGGACTGCATTAGGACTTTTTCTACAGATTCTCTCAAAAATATCGAGCAAAAAAATATGGTTTTTTTGGGCTGAAAAGCGACTGATATTTCCAACTACGAACTGTGTATCTGCTATGCCGAGCATATTCCGTATCATTTTACGGGAACTTGCATTAAATGAAAACTTATTTATTTCAATTGCATTTGGCAAGTGGGTACACTGCTCTATATCATTGCCAATTTTTTTGCCGTACCGTGAAATACCAGCCTCTCTGGAGCAGGTAAAAAAATGATCGGCTATAAAACGAGTCGGATAGGTAAATAAGGCATATCTTAAATCGCTTAAATTTTTCATGGCATTGGTATTATGGGAATGAGCGATGGAATAAATTCCGTATTTTTTCGCAATATGTAGATATATTGCAGCAGTACTCCCCAGGTGCCCGTGTACGATGGAATATTCATTTTTATGTATACGAAAAAAGTTCTCCCACCACTTGCAGTATGTAAAGTGATTTTTTACGCTATAATGCGGACAGCGGAAAATTTGTCCTCCAAGAGAGCGTATTTCTTCATCGAATACCGCGGGTTTATCCGAATTTTCTACAAAATCAAATTGGACTTTTGTGCGGTCAATATTTCGATAAAGATTCATGATCATCGTCTCCGCACCGCCTCGATTCATAATACCGATTACGTGCAGGACACGAATTGGACTATCCATGCCGTTTATCCTTTCTCTGGCGATAATTCCTCATAGTTGTGTTCAAAGTCCAAAATAATGGGATGGTGCTTCCACTCACGCTGATCTTCGGGAGGAAGCTGCATATAGTCGCCATACTTGCGTTTTAGATGATCATCCCAGCCGGCAAAGCACATAAAGTTTCCATTTTCAAACGGCAGAAAAACATACTCGTCCAACATATCCGCTGCAAACGGTTTTTTTACAGAAGACAAAGTTTCGATTGCGACGGTTTCATAGTGATGGACGGGATTAAATCGGACGATATTGGATAAAAGTTTCCTGCGCTTATCCGCCCTCCTGGCCTTAGGGGTCATTGTGAGCAGAACCGACGCCACGATCCACTTTTCAACCCCATATTGTTTGGGCGGGAATTCACGGGTATAGAGCTGATAGCACAAAACATCCCAAGTAAATTTCAAACGGCCTATTTTAGAATCTGGTATCCGGTCAATGGGGAAAATGTCAATGAAAATTCCGGTATGGTATCTGCCGGCTTCCCAGGCTTCCTGCAGAAAAGTTGTATGCTCTTTCCGAATCTTTGTAAATGATTGTGTAAATGCGGGGCAGTTTTCTTTGTTCTGCATAATATAACCGTCATGAGAAATTGTTGGCCAAAGTTGGATAAAACGGTCATAGTTTTCGCGGGACATGCAGATGTCCAAATCATCATCCCAGGGAATAAAGCCTTTATGCCGGACCGCGCCCAAAAGTGTGCCGGCATACAGGGAATATGGGATCTGGTGTTCTCTGCAAATGCGATCTACAAAAGTTAAGATTTCCAGCTGGATCAGCTGCAATTTTCTCAATACGTTATTGTCCATCCAGCTGCTCCTTTAGATCTTCCTTTATTTGCGTCGTAGAGATTTCAGGGGTTCTGGGCAGGTAGACAACCTCGCATTGCTCTTTGAGAAAATCAAATTTTCCCGTCCAGTCATCTCCGATGACAAAGGTATCTACGTGGTATTCCCTGACGTCGGCCGTCTTCTGCTCCCAGCACTCTTCCGGGATAACCAGGTCGACATAGCGGATCGCCTCCAGAAGCTGCTTCCGCTGTTCATAAGTAAAATAGCACTTTTTGTGTTTTTCGTTCCAGTTGAATTCATCCGTGGAAAGTGCAACGATCAAATAATCTCCCAGTTCCTTTGCCCTGCGGAGAAGATTGATATGGCCGTAGTGCAGCAAGTCAAAAGTTCCATAAGTAATGACCTTTTTCATGGGTTTAAAGCTCCTTCCCAAAATTACTTTATAATTTGAGAGCATTAGACTGCAAAGGCCTTTTTGCTGTTACAGATAAAATAAACGAGTTCTGTACGTGAACAGGTTTAAGGAAACTCGATTTCAAGCTGTTTTAATATGTTCCTAAAATATCACTGACATACCCAAAGGCGCCCTGATAGCCCATTTGGTATAGATAGAAGAGGAAATAAAATATATAAAATGCCAATTTGACAATTTGGCGATTTCGGCCTTTAAAACACACAGTCAGCAGGTACGGATATAAAATCAGATTGTACATGTTTGTATAAACCGACAGACGAACAACATACAATCCGCTCGTAAAGGTAGCCAAAATGGTAAGCAATAAATTTATAAGAGACATATTTGCAGCTATATTTATCATTTTTTCCGTTATGCTGTTCCTGTAAATCCAAGATAAAATAACGGGCACAGCTGCTATAATAATCCGAATGGCTGAAGAGCCGGAACTATTTTGCATGGTGTCAATGACATAATCGTATGTGGTATCTTGCAGTAGATTTTCCATACCGGACAATATAGGGTTTAATAGCACCAGTCCAATTGAAAATAAGCCAATCAGTACGTTTTGCTTGGTACTCCACGCCTTACCGCGTACCATGAAATAAACAGGAATGAAAAGAAGGGCGGAAGCATGGAATTGGGCCATAACGAAGCAGAGAAGAATATACGGAATGGTTTTATCCTTTTTTATCAGCAATCCGCCTGCAAATAGCATTACAACTGCGAACCACTGACGCATCATGGAGAAATAGTTATAATACAAGGTGCTTGCAAAGAAATAAAAACACGCAATTGTAAAATCTACACATTCTCTGCGCAAGATATGGATCAGAGTAATAGATTCTATGACTGAAAAGAAAAAGAACCATACATGATAATTACTGCTTATAAAAATTTTAAATATATTTTGCAGTGCATAGAACGCCTTGTCCTTCTGATTGCTGGTCAGGATATCTTGTATAGCGCCAAAGGTTCCAGGGGCAAGGTTGAAGGAATTTACATATGCATATGTGTCGTTCATATCTGATCTCATACCGGCTAAAAAAGCCAGATAGCCAAATACTAACAGCCAGGGGAGAAGAGGACCTAACATGCTATCGAGATCGTATCCATTGCTGAGGCAGAAGAGTTTCCTGCGGCGTATGGTCCCTCCCCATATACAAGCGGCGGCAATTATGATAAACAGTACAGAAAAATGGATAATCATTTCATTATATTCCTTAAAAGTATGGCGTTAAAACAATATAAGTTCTAAATAACCTCGGTTTGTGTGCGTAATAGTGTGCAATATCGAAATCCGACGTACGCTGTTTATAGCCCCAGACTTTCTAGTGTCCTTTCAACCACTTTCCTCTTATCAAACACGTCTTCCATATGCTGGCGTCCGGCCAGGCCCATCTGGCGTTTTTCTTCATGGCTCAAAGATAAAAATGTCTTCATGGTCTGGTATAGACTCTCAGGCGATTTTCTCTCACACAGCAGGCCGCTCACGCCCTCTACCACAGCCTCCTTACAGCCGTGGATATTGCTTGTGATGACGGGACGGCCGCTGGCGGCACACTCCAGATTGGTGTTGGCCATTCCTTCGTGCCAGGAGGGCAGCACAAAGCAGTGGCTCGCTGCAATAAAGGGGCGCACGTCTTTCTGATATCCGTGATAATATAGCCAGCCTTCCCGCGCATACTGCTGGATCTGCTGCTTATAATCTTCTTCGAATCCGCCGAGCACATCCAGCACGCAATTATAGCCCTCCTGATGGAGGCGGCGCATGGCTGAGAAAAGCTCGTCGATCCCCTTCTCTTTCATCACACGGCCGATAAAGAGAAAACGAGTTTCCGCGCTGCTGTCGGGATAGTCCAGGACGTGATAATGCTCCAGATTGACACCGGCTCCGGGGAGCAGGCATGTCTTCTCTGCGGGCACGATCCCCTCATCCACAAAGATCTGCTGGTTTTCCATGTTCTCAAAAAAGACGACCTTTGCGCGCTTCGCCCCCAGCTTATACAAGAAGGTTACAACCGCCCGAAGCAGACCCTTTCCCTGGAAGGCGGTGCCAAGCCCGGTAATGTTGACTGCATAGGGGACGTTACAGAGCCGGCATGCAAACCCACCATATATGTTGGGCTTGATGGTATATGTAATCACCAGATCAGGCTGCTCTTTTTTCAGAATCCTGCGGTATTGAAAGAACAGCTTCAGATCTGTAATCGGATTGACGCCCCGCCGGTCAACCGCGGTATCAATGAATTTACAGCCCTCAGCTTTCAGCGGCTCCACCATTTCTCCGTATGGAAGAGAGAGTACCACCGTATTTTCCTTCCGCAATGCGCCAATCAGCTCCCGCCGAAACTGGTATAGCCCGATATCGTTATTGGCCAGAATCAGTATTTTCATTTGATCTTCCTCGCCGGGACACCCACATAGGTTCCTTTTTCTTCAATGGAACGGCACACGACCGCGCCGGCCCCGATCATGCATTCAGCGCAGACGGTCAGGTTGTTACTGATCACAGCGCCGATGCCGATCCAGGTATTGTGTCCCACCTGCACGGTCCCGGCCAGATGGGAGCCCACCGAAATATGGACATAATCGTGAATACGGCAATCGTGATCCACAGAGGCACAGGTATTGATGATGCAGCCTTTCCCGATCGTGCTGCCGGGGTTGACGACCGCACCTGCCATAATGACAGTACCCGCGCCGACGGTCACGTCTGGGGCCAGTACTGCATGGGGGTGGATCAGAACCGGAACGTGAATACCGCCCGCCTCCAATCGTTCCTGTAATGTTTGTCTTACCTGACTGTTCCCGATGGCGACGATACCCTCACAGCTAAAGTGAAAAATATCAGCGCTTTTGCCGACAACAGGGTAACCGTTGCAGGAAGCGCAGCCTTCGCTGTCGTCAAAGAAAAGGATTTCCTCATACCCCATGCTCCGCGCAATATCGGCGACGACTTTCCCATGGCCGCTTGCACCAATGATCCCGAGTCTTTTCATTTTTTCACCAGTGTTCCCTTGAATTCTTCCATTGTGGCAGCGGTCTGGGAACTGATGCCCTCCCGCTTGACAAATGCCTTCAGGACCGTATCCAGAATGATCCGCACATCGCCCCAAAAGGTGATATGGTCGACATAGGCCACGTCCATTTCAAACCGGGCTTCCCAGCTGACGGCGTTGCGGCCATGGACCTGGGCATAACCGGATAGTCCGGGCCGCACTTCGTGCCTGCGGCGCTGCTCCTCACTGTAGAGGGGGAGATACTTGACCAGCAGCGGCCGGGGACCGATGACGCTCATATCTCCCTTTAAAATATTAAATGCCTCGGGGAGCTCATCCAGACTGGTGGCGCGCAGAAGCCTGCCGAACTTGGTTAGACGCACGTCATCGGGCAGCAGAGCTCCGTTTTCATCCCGCCGGTCGGTCATGGTGCGGAATTTATAGAGCTTGAAGATCTTTTCATTCTTTCCGGGGCGGTCCTGGGTGAACAGAACCGGGCTTCCCAGCTTGATGCGCACCAGAACGGCCACAATGATATAAAGCCAGCTGAACACAACGATGGCAGCCAGCGCGCACAAA
Organism: Pseudoflavonifractor intestinihominis; assembly: GCF_040096055.1. Taxonomy (NCBI): domain Bacteria; kingdom Bacillati; phylum Bacillota; class Clostridia; order Eubacteriales; family Oscillospiraceae; genus Pseudoflavonifractor; species Pseudoflavonifractor intestinihominis. The sequence continues at coordinate 55,388 of NZ_JBBMFK010000019.1, read as the reverse complement.
ATATCAATGGGCCGCTTGAAAAATCGCTCATACGGCCCATAAGGGTAATGCTTCTTCAACTGTGCTCCTCCCCTTGACCGCCTTACGCAAAACAGCTTTTCACGATTTCAATTACCTGGTTCTGCTCTTCCACGGTCATCTTGTTGTCGCTGGGCAGGCACAGGCCCCGCGCAAAGATGTCCATACCCACGTCTGCGCCGCACCCGGCGATGTAGGCGTTGGTACTGGCGCGTCCGTCGCCCTGAGCGGTTACAAATCCATGCATCCGGTAAATGGGCTGCATGTGCATGGGCTTCCAGATAGGGCGGCCCTCCGCATTGTACTGCGCAAGCGTTTCCAGGATCTGCGTGGGGCAGCTTTTGCCCGGCTCGCTCACATACAACGCCTCCCGCTCACCGCGCGCCTGACGGCACATGGCAGCCCTGTCAATGAGCAGACAGGAGAGCCAGAAATTCGGCTGGCTGTTTTGGGCGTCATAGGGATTCATGGTCACGGGAAGATCCCGAAACCCCTCCTGATAGCGCTGGTAGATCGCCCTTTTCTGGGCGATATGCTCCTCCAGGTAGGGATACTGTCCGCGCACTACGCCGGCGATCACATTGCTCATCCGGTAGTTGTAGCCCAGCTCCTCATGCTGGTACCAAGGGGCGTTCTCCCGGCTCTGTGTAGACCATTTGCGGGCCTTGTTGGCGGCCTGTTCGTCATCCGTCAGCAGCATGCCGCCGGAGGAGCCGGTGATGATCTTGTTTCCGTTGAAGGAAATGGCGCGATAATCACCGAACATTCCGGCCTGTACGCCCTTGTATGTAGCACCCAGCGCCTCTGCGGCATCTTCGATCAGGACGGCGTGATGGCGTCGGCAGACCTCCAGGATCTCATCCATCTTAGCGGGCGTACCGTAGAGATGGGCCAGCACCACGACCTTTACTTCCGGATAGAGCGCAAAGGCCTTTTCCAATGCCTTGGGGTCCATATTCCAGGTGTCCGGCTCCGTGTCGATAAAGACAGGAATGCCGCCCTCGTATACCACGGGATTGACCGTGGCTCCAAACGTCATGTCGGAGCAAAATACCCGGTCGCCGGGCTTGATGCCGGCCAGCTTCACACACAGATGCAGCGCGGCCGTCCCGGAGCACAGAGCTACGGAATATTTACATCCGACCTTTTCACAGGTCAGCCGTTCTGCCTCGTCGATGTTTTCGCCGATTGTAGACATCCAGTTCGTTTGGAATGCCTCTGTCATGTACTTGAGCTCATCCCCGTGCATCGTGGGGGTGGACAGCCACACCTTTGCCTCAAACCTCTTCATTGGAATTCCAATGCGCTCCTTTTTATCAAAAATCAATTTTTCATTTTATTTTTCGACTTTTTATAAGAAAAACAGCGGCCAATTCTGAAATGATTCTACTTCATTCCACCATATTTTGCAAGAAAAAAACCATGTGATTCTCTAATTTGGAATATTAATCCATTTTGCACTTGGACTGGCCGGCCCGCTGGGGGGCTGGATGGAAAACAGGGGAGGGGCGCGATAGGCGGGGAAAATAAAAGATGCGGCGGACGGGTATCCCGTCCGCCGCTCCTGTGCGCCCGGGGCGTCCTCTGAGGGCCCGGACATACTTTCTCATTGTGTCAGGCTTTTTGGAACCACTTGCCCAGCCAGTGGCTTTCTTCAGACAATCAGGCGTGGGCGGAGTCAAATCCGCCCACGCCTGATATTCTTCTCATCGGACCACCCACAGGAAACGTTCCATTTTATCACGTCCGTATGTACCGTAGATTTGCTGATGCCGAACTTTCGGGCTGCGCCGCGCACCGTGGCTCTGTTCTCTATGATGTAAAGCGCCAGCTGGCAGGCGCGCTCCTCGATGTTCCCCTTCAAACAGCAACACTCCCTGCTTGTTTCTGGGGCATATATATGCGTCCGGACCGGGAGATATGAAGTTGCGGCCCCTTTCGCGCTGTTTTTCGGGGAGATTGTAAATCTTACGTAAATCCCATTGATAACCGCTGGAAAATCGCGTAAACTAAATTGAATACACTAGTTCATTGTGAGGTGTCAGGGAAATGAAATGCGGGATTGTCGATCTGGGCTCCAACACCATCCGGCTTTCCATCTACCACTGGGAGGGGCGGCAGTTCAAGCTGCTGATGAACAAAAAGGAGATGGCCGGCCTGGCCGGTTACATCAGGGACGGCGTGCTGTCCGACCGGGGCATCCTGGTGGCCTGCCAGGTGCTGGCTGGCTTCAAGGCGCTGCTGGAGAACTTTGATATCCGGGATATCCACGTGTTCGCCACCGCCTCCCTGCGGAATATCGTCAACACGGAGGACGCGGTGGACACCATCCGCAGCGTCACCGGACTGCCGGTAGAGGTGGTCTCCGGCTCGGACGAGGCCGCCTTCTCCTTCCTGGGGGCCACGGTAGGCGGCGGCGCCCCCGCCACCGGCCTGCTGGCCGACATCGGCGGCGGCTCCACCGAGCTGGTGTCCTATGAGAACGGGATCATCACCTCGGGGTGCAGCCTGCCCATGGGCTCTCTGTCCCTGTTTACCAAGCATGTCTCCGGCCTGTTCCCCACCAGGGAGGAGCGCCGGGCCATGCGGGACGAGGTGAAGGCCGAGCTGGACCGGGCCAAGACCGCCGGCGGCCACAGCGCCCATCTGACCGGCGTGGGCGGCACCATCCGGGCGGCGGCCAAGCTGTGCAACGACCTGTCCGGCGCCGACCAGAGCAACCGGGTCATTCCCGCCGGGGAGATCCGGGCCCTGTACAAGGACCTGAAGAAGGGGGACCAGGCCACCCTGCGGCAGATCCTCCGCATCGTGCCCGACCGTGTGCACACCATTCTCCCCGGTCTGGCCATCCTCAATGCGGTGCTCAAGAGCTATGAGGTGGAGACCGTGCTGGTGAGCACCTGCGGCGTGCGGGAGGGCTACCTGCTCCGGCGCGTGATGGGAGTGAACGGCCATGAGTAAGACGGTAGATACCCGCTACACCCAGGAGCGGGAGCTCTCCTGGCTGCGGTTCAACGAGCGGGTGCTGGACGAGGCCAGGGACGAGACTGTCCCCCTGTTTGAACGAATCAAATTTGCCTCCATCTTCACCAGCAATCTGGACGAGTTCTTCATGATCCGGGTGGGTTCTATCTATGACATGACCCTATCCAAGCAGGACTATGTGGACAGCCGCAGCGGCCTCACGCCGGTCGAACAGCTCCAGGCCATCTGCAAGGCGGTGCCCGCCCTGTACAAGCAGCGGGACAAGATCGTCTCCCAGCTGGAGAAGCGCCTGCGGGCCTGCAACATCTGCAACCTGAAGCCGGACGAGCTGGACGGCAAGGAGCGCAAGCAGGTGGAGCGCTGGTTCCGGGACTATGTGCAGCCGGTGCTCTCCCCCATGGTAATGGACAGCCACCACCCCTTTCCCCATCTGCCCTCCAAGAGCCTGAACATCGTTCTGTCCCTCCGCCGGGACGGGGAGCGGCGGTTCGGCCTGGTGTCCATCCCCCGGGCTCTCCCCGCCTTCCTCCAGCTGGAGGAGCGGGGGCTGCGGTACCTGCTCACCGAGCAGATCGTCCTGACCTACGCCGACTCCCTCTTTGACTCCTATCAGATCGAGGAGAAGCACATCATCTCGGTCACCCGCAACGCGGACATCAGCCCGGAGGACGAGGACTACGACGTGATGGAGGACTTCCGGGAGCACATGCAGAAGGTGCTCAAGAAGCGGGCCCGGCTGGCTCCCGTGCGGCTGGAGGTCCAGGGACATCCCTCCGAGGAGCTGCTGGACTACCTGTGCCAGCGGCTGGATCTGCCCCGGGAGCACGTGTTCTTCTCCAAGGCGCCCTTGGCCATGGGGTACGTGTACGCCCTGGAGGGCAAGCTGCCCCCGGAGAGCGCCGCCGCCCTGTGCTACACCAAGTACACCCCCCAGTGGCCCGCCGGCCTCAACCGCAGCGAGAAGATGATCCCTCAGATCCTCCGGCGGGACGCCCTGCTCTTCTACCCCTACCACTCCATGGACCCCTTCCTCCACCTGGTGCGGGAGGCGGCCAACGACCCCTCTGTTCTGGCCATCAAGATCACCATCTACCGCCTGGCCTCCACCGCCAAACTGGTGGAGTACCTGGCCGCGGCGGCGGAAAACGGCAAGGATGTCACTGTGCTCATGGAGCTGCGGGCACGCTTTGACGAGCAGAACAACATCGCCTGGGCCGAGCGGCTGGAGGAGGCGGGCTGCACCGTGCTCTACGGCTTTGAGCACTACAAGGTCCACTCCAAGATCTGCCTCATCACCCGGCGGGACAAGGCCCGCATCCAGTACATTACCCAGATCGGCACGGGCAACTACAACGAGAAGACCGCCAAGCTGTACACCGATTTCTGCCTCATGACGGCCAGCCCGGCCATCGGCGCCGACGCGGCCGCCTTCTTCCAGAACATGTCCACCTCCAATCTGGAGGGGGATTACCAGCAGCTGCTGGTGGCGCCCTACGGCCTGAAGCCCCGGCTCATGACCCTCATCGACGAGGAGATCGAAAAGGCCCGCCAGGGGAAGCCTGCCCGCATCTTTATCAAAGTCAACTCGGTCACCGACCGCCATCTCATCGACAAGCTGGCCCAGGCCAGCCAGGCCGGGGTGCCCGTCACCATGAACGTGCGGGGCATCTGCTGCCTGCGGCCCGGCGTGCCCGGCCTCACCGACCGCATCCGGGTGTTCTCCATTGTGGGCCGGTTCCTGGAGCACCCCCGCATCTACGCCTTCGGCGTGGGGGAGGAGACCAAGGTCTACATCGGCTCCGCCGACCTGATGACCCGCAACACCCAGCGGCGGGTGGAGATCGCCTGTCCGGTCATCGATCCCGCCGTCCGGCGGCAGATCAAGCACTATGTGGAGCTGTTCTGTGCCGACAATGTGAAGGCCCGGAACCTCTGCGTGGACGGCACTTACGCCCCTGTGGCCCGGCCGGAGGATGCCCCTGCCCTGGACGCCCAGGCCACCCTGATGGCGGAGGCCCTCCAGGAGGCTTCCTCCACCCAGGCCGCTCCCGCCCCCCAGGAGCACCGGCCCGGCCTGCTGGGCCGTCTGCTGGGCAAGCTGAGAGGAGAATAACAGAAAGACAAAAGCTCCGGCATGTCTCAGAATGAGACACGCCGGAGCTTTTTTCCGTTTCAGTTTTCCATGGAAGCGAGAGCCCCCGGTTGTTATACGTTAAACCGGAGAGGACGATATCTCCGTCTTTCATGACATACTCCTTGCCCTCGGAGCGGACCAGGCCCTTTCGCCCCACAGAAGCGGTGCTTCTGCGGGGACCCCAATTCTCTTAATAGCTCGGGGCAAGTGAATTGCCCCTGCGCCAAGGTTTTCGCCTCAGGCGAAAACGCTTGTACGGCGCGTGCCGCCCCGCGCTGCGGGGCCCCAGGAAAAGGGCCTGTTATACGTTGAACCGGAAGAGAACAATATCTCCGTCCTTCATGACATATTCCTTGCCCTCGGAGCGGACCAGGCCCTTTTCCTTGGCGGCGGCCATGGAGCCGCAGTTCTTCAGGTCCTCGAAGGACACCACCTCGGCGCGGATAAAGCCCCGCTCAAAGTCGGTGTGGATCTTGCCGGCGGCCTGAGGGGCCTTGGTGCCCTTCTTGATGGTCCAGGCCCGGCACTCGTCCTCGCCGGAGGTGAGGAAGGAGATGAGGCCCAGCAGGGTGTAGCTGGCCTTGATGAGCCGGTCCAGGCCGGACTCGGCGATGCCCAGATCGTCCAGGAACATCTTCTTCTCGTCGGCGTCCAGTTCGGCGATCTCGGCCTCCAGCTTGGCGCACACGGGGATCACCTGTGCGCCCTCTTTGGCGGCCAGCTCCTCCACGATCTTGTAGTAGGCATTGCCCTGGCAGTCGGCAAAGCCGTCCTCGTCCAGGTTGGCGGCGTAGATGATGGGCTTCAGGCTCAGCAGCTCGGAGGTGGCGATGAGGGCGGCGTCGTCCTCGTCGCACGCAAAGGAGCGGGCGGAGTTGCCGTCGTTGAGCCAGTCCTTCAGGGCGGAGAACACCTCCACCTCGTGGAGGTACTTCTTGTCGCCCTTGGCGGCCTTCTGGGCCTTGTCGATGCGCCGCTCCACCATCTCCACGTCGGCCATGATGAGCTCGATGTCGATGACGCCGATGTCGCCGGCGGGGTCCACGGGCACGTTGGTGCTGGTGTCGGCCACCACGTGCATGATATTCTCGTCGTCAAAGCAGCGGACCACGTGGACAATGGCGTCGCACTCCCGGATGTTGGCCAGGAACTTGTTGCCCAGGCCCTGGCCCTGGCTGGCGCCCTTCACCAGGCCGGCGATGTCCACGAACTCCACCACAGCGGGGGTGGTCTTCTTGGGGTGATAGAACTCGGAGAGCCAGTCCAGCCGGGCGTCGGGCACGGCCACCACGCCCACGTTGGGGTCGATGGTACAGAAGGGGTAATTGGCGCTCTCGGCGCCGGCGTTGGTAATGGCGTTGAACAGGGTGCTCTTGCCCACGTTGGGCAGACCCACGATACCTAATTTCATATATCTCTACATCTCCTTAAAAAATGCCGTATTTACAAGGTCTTTCGCACTTTGGCGTTTTGGCTACTACGCCATTTTTACGCCATTTACGCATGGACTTGTATTAAGTTATATCAACATACGCTACTGAGCTGAAATTGCTTGACCGCCTGATCCAGCGTTTCATCGGTCACATGGACATACCGATCCATTGTGGTTTTAATGCTGGCGTGTCCCAGCAGCTTTTGCAGCACTTTCGGCTGCATTCCGCTTTCGATCGCACGGGTTGCGTAAGTATGGCGTAGCGCGTGCATACAAAAGCGGTTGATCCCCGCTTCATCGCAAAGCTTATAGAGGTGGGTATCATAGGAACTGTTTTTTGCCGGTTCCCCTGTGCGCCAGTTGATAAAGACCAGATCATGCATCACAAGCCGGGAAGTAACGCCGGTGCGCCTGTCCATATATTCCAGCGTTTGCGACAGCAGGGGGGATTCTTTTCTGCCGCTCCGGCTATCCCATACCTCTTTCAGAATGTCATACGCTTTATCCGTCAAAGGAATGGTGCGATAGCTCTGCTGGGTTTTGGGAGGACCGGCACGCCAAACTTTCTGTGCGTGACGAAACTCCAAGGTTTTGTTTACCGTAAGCGTCCGGCGCTCAAAGTCGATTGCGTCCCATGTTAAGCCAATCATTTCCCCGGTACGCAATCCTGTTTCGAGGATGAGCGCATACTGGTTGTAATTGTGGGAGCGCCGTGCGGTTTCGAGAAAGAGGCGCTGTTCCTCCCGCGTCAGATAGTGAATATCATCCACAGCGCGAACGGGCTTTGAAAACCGAACGCCATCCATGGGGTGCTTTGCAATCAGGTCGTTCATCTTAGCAGCCTTAAACATTGTCCCCATCGTGATGTATGCCTGACGAATGGTGGAACCTGCGTAATCCGCATCCATCTGGATGAACACCTTTTTGCAGTGCATCGGTTTTACATTGGCGATCAGCATTTTCCCCATTACCGGCTGAATATTGCGGACATAGCGTTCCCGGTAATTTCTGAGCGTGTTGGGAGCCAGATCCCCGACAATATTTTCAATCCAGAAATTGAACCACTCATCAACCGTCGTATCGGTAGCCACAAATACATCATCGTGCTTATCGGCGTACTTTGCGTCCTCAATCCAGTTTCGCGCCTCGGGCAGCGTCTGAAAATACTTCTCATGCCGCTTCCCGACTCTATCAACAAATCGTGCGCTATACAATCCGTCCTTTCTTTGGTAGATACCCTTACCGCAGTCTTTTCCCTTGAGATTCTTTCCCATGGACGAGCTCCTTTCCCGCAGAGAAGAAAAGAGCACACTACTACACTATATAGTATAGCGCACGGTGCTCTTTTCCTCAAGGCTTCTCCGCGAATTTTTCAAATGCAATGTCAGATCACAAGCGCCTGACTGATGTACTGTTCAAACTCTTTGCGCTTCACCAATTTTTTGCTGCCCACAAAAAGCACGAACGGGCAGTTTGGCGAACGCAGCATACTGTCGATTTTATTGATTCCGATATTGCTGTACTCAGCGGCTTCTTTTGCCGTGAGTGTCATTTTCAGGTGGATCGGCACCTTGCCGACGGAATTTTCCATGTGATTGCCCCTTTCGTAGAATAGAAGTTCGTCAATTTTCCTGGTTCAAAATTTTCGCCGCCCGTTTCACATTTTCCGCAGCATTGCCCTTTCGGAAATTCTCGCCGTTAAACTGTATGGGGACGCAGATCTCCAAAACCCTGTCATAGATGCGGCGCTCATCCAGATCGGCAGCTTTCTGCATCACGGAAAGCGGGATATTGGTGGTAACAATCATCGGTTTGCCGGTCAACAGCCGCTTGTTGACCACATCAAACACGCGCTCCTTGCCGAAGCTGGTATTCCGTTCCGCGCCCAGGTCATCCAAAATCAGCAGCTCCGGGCGCATCAGCATTTTCAGGCAGGCATCCCGATCCGCGCCAAAGTTGCCCTGCATACGGTTCACCACATCGGATAGCCCGACAAACAGGACGGAAACCATTTTCTCTATCAGGGCGTTGGCGATGCAGCCTGCTGCATAGGATTTTCCGGTGCCCACATTGCCGAACAGAAGCAGCCCGGTTCCATCTTGGCGGAAAGCATCCCAGTTTTCGGAATAAGCTCTTGCCTTGGCAAGCTGTGGAGTCATCACTTCCGCGTTTTCAAACCGCCATCCGGCGGCGGGAATGTCCCGGAACGCTTCGGAGCGGAGCATGGCAATCCGGTTTAGCCGTTCCAGCTCCCGCTGCTCTGCTTCACGCCGTGCCCGTTCCTCAGCCGCGCATTTACAGGCAATCGGATGCTTGTTCAGCCCGTTTTTACAGTACTGTTCAGGAAAATAGGCTTCCTTGGGCGTGTGGCACTTGCCGCAGTATTTCAGCCCGTCATCCGGGTTGATGTAATCATCCGGGGCGGTGTTTAGGGTCTCTGCTGCCTCAACGATTGCAGCCATAATCGGCTTCACATTCACAGACATTCTCCTTCCTCATAGGTCTCTGTATAGTTGTAATTTTTACCGGGCTTCGGTTTGCTGTCCTCGTCCAGCCACTTGCGGATTGTAGCGTAATGGTTGGCATAGTGCTTTCCGCTGGATGCCATATAGGCCGACAGTCGGTTGATGTAGTCCTCATACTGGTCGGGATATGTCGATTGCAGTTCAGCCAATTCCCTGTCCAAAAGAAAAACATTCTGATACTGCCCAAAACAGCGGCGGGCGTTCTCCCTCCTGTTATTCTGACTGGAATCTGTTTTTTTCTTCTCTTTCTTACTTATGGGCAAATTTTGCCCCATACAAGGGGAAGATTCCAGCCCATCCATTGGGCAGATATTGCCCTCTGGACGGGAAGAAAGCTGCACCTCATCCGGCAGTTGCAAGAAAATATGGTTTGCCCGGTTCCAGCCTTGCCGGATGCGGGTGATAAGTCCCGCATTCTCCAACTCGGCCAATGCGGCCTTGACCGTTCGCTCGCTCCGGTTCAGGTCATTCGCCATCTGGCGGATGGTATAGATCACATAGACATCCCCATCCTCCGACACCCAGCCGGATTTCTGGGAGAGCTGTGTGCGCCCCAGCAGCAGGGCATAGATCAGTTTGGCATTGATCGAGTATTCGCCCCAAAGGATAAACCGGGGCAACGGCACGAAAGGCGGCAGCGGGGTATCGGTTTTGTAGTAGATGGTACATCACTTCCTTTCTCCGGCACAGGGCAATTAAGGCGGGCGGCGGGATCGTTTGGAGTGGTAATGTGGGCAGACGATCACCGCAGCACGGAAACTTTGTTTGCAGTTGTAGACGCACTTGCGGCACAAGGCGTTATAGGCGATGCGGCTCCGGTCATTCAGAAAGAAAGCCCATTCTTCTTTTCGTTTTTTACTCATACGCGGCATAGTGGCCTCCTGTCATTACAATTCCTTTCGCTGGGTCTCTTTGAGCAGCGACCAAATCTCGGCTTGCCGTTCTTTCAGTTCCACAACATCCTCAGCATAGAAATGCCCGGTGCTGTTGATGCGGCGGCAAATCTGGTTGATATTGCTGGCAGCCCGGCTGACGGCTGCGGCCAGTTTCTTCTGCTGGGTGTAATCCACATTGATGATGTAACCGTCAATCGCCATCTTGCGGAGATATGCACCCATGTTCCTGGTGCCGAGCTGCGCCATCTTGTTTTGGATGAGCCGCCGCTCCTGCTCGGTAACGCAGAACTCGATGCGGATCGGCCTTGTGCGTTCAGCCATTGGATATTCGCCTCCTCAAACTACAATGGACAATTTTTTGCGGATTGGGGGGGACACTCGAAAAAATATCCCCTTTCATATTTCAACGGACAGTTTCGGGCAAAAACTTGGTACCTGCTCAGAAAAAATTTCTCTCTCACTTTACAACGGACATTTTATTCGCAGATTAGCGGGTAAGGCGGGAATAAAATTTCCAAGCCGGAAAGTGCCTCCCAATTTACAACGGACACTTTTTAGGCTAAACGCAGGTATGGCAGCAAAATATTTTTGAACCGAATTCCCCTCCTACTTTACAACGGACATTTTCTCCGAGAAAAACAGGGGTCTGCCTGAAAAAAGTGAAAATAAAATGCTCCCGGCTTTGGAAAAAGCGGAAGCATCATGTTCTGCGGATATGAGATTTGAGAGAACAGCAAGCACAGCCGCTGTCCGTACACAGCGGCGAAATGAGCGTTCCGGCCTGTCAGCCAGTCTGCTCATTGGTTCTTGTTGGGAGCACCCAAACCCCTACTAATTCGCAAGAAAAATTGACTTGCATCATAATATCAACTCCAATTTTATCTTGATGCCATCAACACGACCGTTGACTATCATCGTGATTTTGGATATACTATTATCAGATTGTTATTGCGAGGTGAGCGGATGGACTATATGGCGGAACTCGCCGCGATTGCGAATAAAAACGGCGGCATTATCGAAACGAAAACAGCGGCGCAGCGCGGCATTTCCAAAGCAATGCTCTATAAGCTGTGCAAGGCGGAAAAGATTCACCGCATTGTCAAGGGGCAGTATGTTCTCCCGGAGGATATGCAGGACGAACTGCTGTCCATTAGCCGCCGGTCTGGAAAGATTATTTTTTCCCATGAAACGGCGCTGTTCCTTCACGGGATTTCCGACCGGACACCCTTTGAGCACACCGTAACCGCGCCCTCCGGCTGCATCCCGTCTGCGGCCATCAAAGCGGAGTGCAAGGTGTACTACATCAAACCGGAGCTGTTCGAGCTGGGCAAAACAATGCTGCAAACCCCCGCCGGAAACCCCGTTCCCTGCTACGATTTGGAGCGCACCATCTGTGATGTGATCCGCAGCCGCAACAAGATCGGGACAGAGACATTTTTATCGGCGCTGAAACAATACGCTGTCAGCCCAAAGAAGGATTTGAACCGGCTGGATGAGTACGCCCGTCAGATGCGGGTATCGGGCGTACTGCGCCAATATTTGGAGGTGCTACTGTGAGCAATGCCATGAGCCTGAAAGCGAAAATCCGCAACATCGCCAAGCAAAAAAATATCCCGGCGCAGGTCATTTTGCAGAACTATATGTTCGAGCGGCTTCTTGTCCGCCTTGCGGCCTCCACATATAAAGACAAGTTTGTGCTGAAAGGCGGAATGCTGGTAGCGGCCATCGTAGGGCTGGACAACCGGGCGACGATGGATTTAGACACCACGCTGAAAAACCTGCCCCTGACCCCGGAGACCATCCGCAGCGCACTGGAACAGGTGTCCGCCGTGCCCTTTGATGACGGCGTGGCCTTTGAGGTGGGGAAAATCTCTCCCATCCGGGAGGATGACATCTACGGCGGCTACCGTGTGATGCTGAACGCCCATTTTGACACGCTGATTACCCCGCTGAGTATTGATGTGTCCACTGGGGACGCCATTACGCCCCACGCGGTGCAGTACCAGTTTTCTGAAATTTTCGATGATGAAAAATCCTACGAGCTGTGGGCATACAACATCGAAACCGTTATGGCGGAGAAGGTGGAAACCATTCTGCGGCGTGGCGTGTTCAATACCCGCCCCAGAGATTTTTACGATGCGTACATACTGGCGACCACGCAGAAATTTGATAAGGCCGTGTTCGCCGAAGCGTTAAACGCCACCGCAGCCCATCGCGGCACCGCCCGGCAGATTGCGGATGTGCCCGCCATTCTGCGCAACATTGAGAGTAGCCGGGAACTCAAAGCCATGTGGGAAAAGTACCGCAAGCAATTTGCCTACGCCGCCCACATTGAGTACAGCCAGATCATGGATGTGCTGAAAACGCTGGTCGCCTGACAGCGGTCCGGACTCGAAATTAAGGCTCCCGCGCCTCAGCGTGGGTTCGATTGGACAAAATACGGCCCTCCCGATACGGGAAAGGTCTTTTACGATAGCAGCGACAGGGAGGAACGACCCATGCCTACATTGGAATGGATTGGAAAAGAGAAGGTCATCAACCACCATCAAGAGGTGCCCTTCCGGGTGCTTGACCGGCGATACAGCTTTGACGAGAATGGCCAGCACACCGAGGACAACGGCAGTGAGAATATGATCATCCACGGGGACAATCTGGACGCACTGAAGGCCCTGCTGCCCCGGTATGAGGGCCGGGTGAAGTGCATTTACATTGATCCTCCCTATAACACCGGCAACGAAGGTTGGGTGTACAACGACAATGTGAACGATCCCAAGATTAAGAAGTGGCTGGGCGAAGTGGTGGGCAAAGAGGGCGAGGACCTGACCCGCCACGATAAGTGGCTGTGCATGATGTACCCCCGGCTGAAACTGCTGCAAAAGCTGCTGGCCGAGGACGGATGTTTAATTATAAGCATTGGTCATCATGAACTGAATAATCTTGTCACTTTGTTGCGAGAGATTTTCGGATCAAAACAGATTGTTACCATCACAGTTCAAACTTCTGGAGGAAAACCATCGGGTGGTTTTAACTATGTCCATGAGTACTTGATTTTCGTTGTTCCTATGGATTTTCATGCGAATGCGCTTGATTTTTGTGGAGGCAATAATCGAACCCCATTTGAAGGGCTTACATTGAGTACTTTCGATAAAACACAGCGTCCGAATCAAACATATCCAATTTTTATAAATGACCAAGGCGTGCTTGTAGGTGTTGGAAAATCGTTACAAGACCAAATTAACGATGGAACATATACCGGAGAAAAGGCTGATTTTCCCTATGACTATTCTGTTGCCCCGCAGGGGACTGTCGCTGTATGGCCTGTAACCGCAAAGGGGAAACAATGTGTTTGGCGGCAAATACCGGAACGCTTGCAAAGCGACTGGAAAAAGGGATATATAAAAATTTCAAAAAACAAGAGTGGAAACAACCAGAACGAATTTAGCGTTCAGTACTTGCCGAGCGGTGTTATCAAAAAGATAACAAGTGGTGAACTGGAGGTTTTAGGTCACGAAGAAGGTGTTCCTACACTGCTTTTTGGAGATAATCAGACGGTAGGCGGGCAGGTACCTACTATATGGGCAGAAAAGTCCTTTTTTACTGTTAATGGCACACAGACACTCAAAGAAATTTTCCCGGAATCTCCCAAAAAATTTGATTATCCAAAGTCGGTTTCATTGATTGAAAGCGTCATTCAAGCTATAACGAAAGATACTGACATTGTGCTCGACTCCTTCGCTGGTTCCGGCACCACTGCCCACGCCGTCCTCAACATGAACAAGGCCGACGGCGGACACCGCAAATTCATCCTGGTGGAAATGATGGACTACGCCGAAAGCATCACCGCCGAGCGCGTGCGCCGGGTCATCCGTGGCTACGGCGAGGGCAAGAACGCGGTGGAGGGCACAGGCGGCAGTTTCAGTTACTACGAGCTGGGCGATCCACTGCTCATCGGCGAAAACCTGAACGAAGCCGTAGAGCCAGAAAAAATCCGGGAGTACATCTGGTTCATGGAGACCAAGACGCCCTACACGCCCGCCGCCGGGGACAGCCCCTATTACCTCGGCCAGCACAACGACACCGGCTATTACTTCTACTACGAGCCGCAGCGGATCACGGTGTTGGACTATGATTTCTTGGCTACCGTCACCGAAAAAGCAGGCGGCACCGTGATTTACGCCGACCGCTGCTCCATCGATGACAGCAAACTGTCGCAGATGGGGATTGTTTTCAAGAAAATTCCCCGCGACATCAGCCGCTTGTAAGGAGGCGACATACATGGAACTGAAAACCTATCAGCGGCAGGTCATCGCCGATTTGAACCGCTATCTGGAATTGCTGGACGAAACCAAGGATTATATCGCCTCCTTCCGCCTCTTTTGGCAGGAGAAGGGCGCGCCCACGCTGGGCATCTATCAGGATGTATTGCCCGGCGTTCCTAACCTCTGCTTCAAGGTGCCCACCGGCGGCGGGAAAACCTTTCTTGCCTGCAACGCTGTCCGGCCTGTGTTTGACGCGCTGCCGTTCACCAAGACAAAAGCGGTAGTGTGGCTGGTTCCGTCCGATGCAATTTTGACGCAGACGGTCAAAGCCCTGAAAGACCCGCGTCACCCTTACCGCCAGAAGATTGATGTGGATTTCGGCGGGCGCGTGGAGGTCTACACCAAACAGGAGCTTTTGAACGGGCAAAACTTCAACCCCACCGCCGTTACCGAACAGCTCTCCATTATGGTGCTATCCTATGATTCCTTCCGCGGACGGGGCAAGGAGGGTTTGAAAGCCTATCAGGAAAACAGCAACCTTGCCGCCTTTGCCAAGGCGCTGGGTGCGCCGGAAAATCCCATCGAGAAGGCGGACGAGACGGCGCTGTTTCAGGTCATCAATCAGCTCAACCCGCTGGTGGTCGTGGACGAGAGCCATCACGCCCGGTCGGAACTGAGCATCGAGATGCTTGCCAACTTCAACCCCTGCTTTGTGCTGGATTTGACCGCCACGCCCAAAAAGCGCAGCAATATCATCTCCTATGTGGATGCGGTGCAGCTCAAAGCGGAACACATGGTCAAGTTGCCGGTGATTGTCTATAATCGGGACAGTCAAGCCGAAGTGCTGATGGATACGATTGACCTGCGGGACAGGCTGGAAGAAATCGCTGCGGCAGAATGTCAGAACGGCGGAAAGTACATCCGCCCTATTGCCCTGTTTCAGGCCCAGCCGAAGGGCAAGGAGGACGCGACTACTTTTGAAAAGTTGCGGGCGGAGCTGGTGAACGCCGGGATTCCCGCCGAACATATTGCCATCCGTACCGCCGATGTGAACGAGTTGAAAAATGTGGACTTGCTGTCCCCGGATTGCCCGGTGCGGTACATCATCACCGTAAACGCGCTGAAAGAGGGCTGGGACTGCCCGTTTGCCTATATTCTGGCCTCCCTTGCCAACAAGACCAGTCAGGTGGATGTGGAGCAGATTTTGGGGCGCATTCTGCGCCTGCCCTATACCGCCGAGCACAGGGCAAAGGCCCTGAATATGTCCTATGTGCTGACTTCCTCCAACGATTTCAACGATACAGTGCAGCAGATCATCCGTGGGCTGAACAGCGCCGGTTTCAGCGACCGGGATTACCGCCTTGCCGAGCCGGTAGAACCGGTTAAGCCTACTCCAGTGCCGGAACAGCTTCCGACCATCGAACCAGAAGATTTTTCCGGATTGGACGGGAAATCCATCGGGGCAGAGCTGCAACGGCGCAGAGAAAGCGAAAATTCGCCGGAATCCGCCCCGAAAGCGGACAGTATGCTTGCCGAGGCCCAGCAGGCGGGAGACGCATACAATCAGGCGGTGCAGGGCGCGGACAACGACCCGTTTGCCGCCGCCCTTCCGTGGGAGGTGCGTGACAAGGTGAACACATTTCATATCATTCCCCAATATCGGGAGAGCGTGGACGGCCTGCTGATCCCACAGTTTTTCCAAGTGATCCCGCAGTCCCTGTTTACCGATGGGGATAAGGTGCTGTTGAGCAAGGAAATGCTTGCAGACGGCTTCACCCTGAAAGGCAAGGCATACGACATTGATTTTGCCGCAGCGGACGATGAGATCGTCAAAGTCGATGTGGAAACTGGCCGCAGTGTGCCGAGGGCTTACCAGATGGAAGCTGCCGACCAGCGATATTTCAAGGAGTATTTCAGCAGTTTACCCCCGGAAAGCCGCGTGCGCCAGTGCAAGGACATGATGATTCACCAGTTGGACAAGCTGAACATGGTGGATGGCAGCGATTTGCGCGCCTATGTCAATCTCATTGTGGACGGGATGGATCGGGAACAGCTTGCCGCGATGGAAAAAGCCCCGCTGGGCTTTGCCGCAAAAATCCGAGCTAAAATCGAGACTCTGCTGGATCAGCACTATAAGGAGACTTTCTTTACATGGCTTGACCGGGGCAAAATCGTGTGCGAACCCAATTACCGCCTGCCTGCGGCAATCCACCCCACGAGCAGTACGGCGATTTACGGAAGGTCGCTCTATGAGGCCGAGGAGGACATGAACACGCTGGAACAGGCGCTGGTAAAGCAGTTGACGGCCATTCCCAATGTACTGTGGTGGCACCGGAATATTGCCCGGCATGGCTTTGCCATCAACGGCTACTTCAACCACTACCCAGACATTATGATCATGACCAAGAGCGGTAAGATCATCCTTGCCGAAACCAAGGGCGAACACCTGAAAAACGACGACAGTCAGGAAAGAATCGAGCTGGGTGCGGCTTGGCGGAATGCAGCGGGAAATCGGTACCGCTATTACATGGTGTTCCGCGACGAGGAAAATCTGCCACATGGGGCGGTGAGCATGGGGCAGTTTTTGGAGACAGTCGAAGCCCTATAATAAGTGAATAACCGCATCTCATGGTTTCTGATGGGGCAGCAGAGAAATCTGCTGCCTTTTTCTTATGGTGACTACCCTGTGGGGATTCGTCCCGCAGGGGTTGTCATAAATAAACGCACAGGGAGGCGATACAGATGAAAAGACAAATTTGCGCAAAGGAGGTGGCATACCCATGCAGCACGGGAAAAAGGCTGTAAATTCGATGGAGGCAGGATATGGCAAAACCGCTTGACCCCAAGAAGATAGAATCGGCCCGTCAGTATAGCAGCTGTGCCGAGCGCAGGGAGCAGCGGCGGAAGCTCATGCAGGACGAGATTGCGGAAAATCAGCGCAGCAACGGCGTGATAGTGATTCCACCAAAAAAGTTGCAGGAAGTGCAGCAAGAGCGCCCAAAACTCCGTGTTGCGGCGTATTGCCGCGTCAGCACACAGGAAGAAGAACAGGTTGGCAGTTTTGATATGCAGGTCCGTCATTTTACCCAGCGGATTGAAGGAAATCCCGACTGGGAGCTGGTGGAAATCTATCAGGACGAGGGCATCAGCGCCACGACCGTCAAAAAGCGCCTTGGTTTTCAAAAAATGATTGCCGATGCAGTGGACGGGAAAATTGATCTGATCCTTACCAAGAGCATCAGCCGCTTTGGCCGGAATATTGTAGACATACTGGATAACCTGAATGTTCTTTCTGCGCTGAATCCTCCTGTCTCGGTGGAATTTGAGACGGAGCACATCACCTACACGGGCGATGGAAAGAACAATCTGTTAATCGTTCTTCTGTCCGCGCTGGCAGAAATGGAGTCCCAGCAGAAAAGCGAGGCCATCAAAGCGGGTATTCGCTGGCGGATGGCCGAGGGAATTTACAAATTCTCTGTACAGAATACGCTGGGCTTCTACCGCGACCACTTTGGCCGGTTGGTCATTGAACCGACTGAGGCGAGGATTGTTGAGTATATCTACGAGAGCTATTTGGAAGGAGCAACACCGTCAGAGATTGCGGCTGCGCTGACAGAACAGGGAATCAAATCCCCTATGGGCAATGATAGCTGGTCTGTCGGTACCGTCCGCAGCATCCTCCGAAACGAAAAATACTGTGGTGATGCCTTGATGCAGAAAACCTATACTAAGGATTTTCGCACCCACAAGTCGGTGAAGAATACAGACTTGAATATGTATTTCAAGGAAAATCACCATACGGCAATTATCAAAAAAGAGGACTGGCTGAAAGTACAAAAGCTGTTGTCTGAGCGGCACACTTCGCCCCATAAGGCGAAACTGCGTTTCCTGAGTAACCGCTTTGTCGCTCACCGCGTCAAGGATGGCCTGTTCAAAGGGTATTTGATTCTTGATTCCCGGTGGTCTCCTGCTGAACGGCAGGAATTTATGAAAATTGTCGATGACACACAGGATAACACGAAATGAAAGGATTTTTACAATGAATTTCGATTTTTCTGCTCTGAATTTTGAAACGATTGATTCCAACATCAACGCTTACCCGGATATGTACATCAACCAGAACGGCGTCACCTTCACCAAGAAGGTGCTTGAAGATCTGGGGTATCCCGCCTATGTGCTGTGCCTGCTAGATGCCAAGGCGAAGGTATTCGCAATCCGTATGTGCAAGAGTAACGAGCCGAAGGGGTTTAAGTTTTCTAAGCCGCGGGGTGAACAGAAGGGCGTTGTGACGATTTCCAGCAAGAATCTTCTGGAACCGCTCCGCGCTGCCACGGGCGAGGATTGGGTTCCGGGCAAGCGGTACCGCGTTCGCGGTTTCTGGGTCGCTGATGCGAAAACTATGTGCTTTGATTTGAACGAGGGCGTTCAGGAAGATTTCCGTCCGAATCCTACCAATAGCGATGCCAAGTAAGCACAGAACCGTTTGACCGTATAACCGTATAAAAGAGATGAGCACGGCCCGTTTGTATAGGCTGTGCTCATCTTTGTTCTTTCTCAAAGTAGTAGTGCTCTTTTCCTTCTGCAAATTAGCCGATTTCTCTACGCCATTTTTACGCCATTTCTGCGTGGGACTGCATAGAGAAATATGAAGTTATAATTTGGTTGGTTTTGCGTAAAACCGCGCTATATCAGGCTTTAGCGGCGTTTATGGAGAGGTATGGAGATATAGAATCCGGCGTTTGAACGCCGATACCCAGTTTCATCGGATAAAAACCCTCTTTCGGTATTTTAGCCCTAGTATTATATAGTATCGCGGGCCAAAAAACAAGTCCTCCGGGGGGATTCAGACGAATTCAGCCCCGGAAACCGTCCGACAGGAGGGCGGCTTCCGGGGCTGAATTTTTCTCCGGCCCTCAGATGGGCAGCAGGGCGGAGGCGATGTTGAAGTAGACCACCAGGGAGATGGCGTCCACAATGGTGGTGATGAGGGGGGCGGCCATGATGGCCGGGTCGGCGTGGAACAGCTTGGCAGCCATGGGCAGCACGCCGCCCACGGTCTTGGCCAGCAGCACGGTGACAAAGAGGGCCAGGGACACGGTGAGGGCGATCATCTCGTTGCCCGGATAGGTGATGATGAGCCGGACAAAGTTGACCGCGCTGAGCACCACGCCCACCAGCATGCTGACCCGCAGCTCCTTCCAGAACACCTTGAGAAAGTCCCTGAGCTGGATCTCGCCCACGGCCATGCCGCGGATGATGAGGGTGCTGCTCTGGCTGCCGGCGTTTCCGCCGGTGTCGGTGAGCATGGGGATGAAGGTGACCAGCAGGGGCATGGCGGAAAAGGCGGCCTCATATTTGCCCAGAATGCCGCCGGTAATCATGCCCGAGATCATCAGCACCAGCAGCCACACGATGCGGTGCTTGGCCAGGGTGAAGGCGCTGGTCTTGAGGTAGGGCTTCTCCGAGGGGGCCATGGCGGCCATCTTCTCAAAGTCCTCGGTGGCCTCCTCCTCCATGACGTCCATGCCGTCGTCCACGGTGACGATGCCCACCAGCCGGTTCTCCTTGTCCACCACGGGCATGGAGATGAAGTCGTACTTCATCATCCGGGCCACCGCTTCCTCCTGGTCCTCGGTGGTCTCGGCGGTGATGACGTCGGTCTCCATCAGGTCCTCCACCTTCTGCTCGTCCTTGGCGATGAGCAGCTCCCGCACCGTGATGACGCCCTCCAGACGGCGGGCGTTGTCGGTGACGTAGCAGGTGTAGATGCTCTCCGAGTCCTCGCCGGTGCGGCGGATGTGGGCGATGGCCTGGGCCACGGTCATGGATTTCTTCAGATCCATGAACTCGGCGGTCATGATGCTGCCCACCGAGTTCTCCGGGTAGTTGAGGAACTGGTTGATGAGCTTGCGGGTCTCGGGCCGGGCGTTCTTCAGCACCCGCTTGACCACGTTGGCGGGCAGCTCCTCCAGCATGTCCACCGCGTCGTCCACGTAGAGCTCCTCCACAATGGCGGACAGCTCCTGGTCGGTGGCGGCGCCCAGGATGGCCTCCTGGTTCTCCGGGGACAGGTTGGAGAACACCTCCGCCGCCAGCTCCTTGGGCAGGGTGCGGAACACCACCGTGGCCTGTTCGGTGGTCAGCTCCTCCATGAACTCGGCGATGTCCACCTCGTTCTCCTCCGCCAGGGCGGCCTGGAGGGCGTGGTAATCCCGGCGCTCCAGCAGAGCACGGAGCGCCTCAAAGTTGTTTTTCTTTTCCATCGGATATTCCTCCTGTTTGATGAGATGACAGCGAGGAAGTCACCAAATGGACAAAGCCGCAGCAGGGCTGCCGGACCATGGGTCCAGCCGCCCTCTGCGGCGATACTCAAGCAGGGTCTCTCAGGATGGGGAACCCAGGCGGACAACGCCGGAGCGGGTCCGCAAATGAATATCACTGCCCATTTTCGTACTTCGGCCGCATTGGTCCACCTGACTTTCCTCCTTTTTCCTATTATCTGGCTGGGGATTCCCAGCCGCCCCATGAGGATAGCACACTCCACCGGTAAAATCAACCCCCATTTGCTCTTTTTCGCTCATTTTTGACGAATATACACGATATTTTACCATGTCATTCCACTGGCTCTCTGAATCTCGCTCACAGATGCCCGCACGCCTGTTTTCACATAGTTTTAAATTTCCATTTTCTGTGCGCTCCGGCGGACCAAAAAATCTGGCGGCCCGTACTTGTCAAGGAAAGTCGGAGCGTGTAGAATCGTAGGGCAGTGTGTTAGGTTTTTCAGGAGGTGTTCCCATGGGGGTGCTGCGGCCGGCCGGCGACATTACCCAGGGCGTGATCTGGAGGCATCTGCTGTCCTTTTTCTTCCCGCTCTGGTTCGGCACATTCTTTCAACAGCTCTACAACACGGTGGACACCCTGGTGGTGGGCCGCTTTGTGGGCAAGGTGGCCCTGGCCGCCGTGGGCTCCACAGGGGCACTGGTCAACCTGACGGTGGGCATCTTCACCGGCCTGGCCAGCGGCGCGGTGGTGGCCATCGCCCAGCACTACGGCGCCCGCCGGTGGGAGGACGTCCACAAGGGCGTCCACACCGCCATGCTCCTCTCCCTCATCATCGGCGCCTTCTTCACGGTGACGGGCTTCCTCCTCACCCCCTGGGCCCTGAGCGCCCTGGGCACCAGGGCGGACGCCTTTCCCGGTGCGGAGCTCTATCTGAAGATCTACTTCCTGGGCATGATCCCCAACGTGGTGTACAACATGGGCACCGGCGTGCTCCGGGCCGTGGGCGACTTCAAGCGGCCGCTGTACTTCCTCATCGCCGCGTCGGTGTGCAATATTGTCCTGGACCTGGTGCTGGTACTGGGATTCCATCTGGACGTGGCGGGGGTGGCCATCGCCACGGTGTGCTCCCAGGTGCTCTCCGCCGTGCTGGTGGTCATCTCCCTCATGCGCTCGGAGATGACGCCCTACCAGTTCTTTCCCCGGCAGATGCGGTTCTACACCGCCCCCGTCCGCAGCATTGTGGCGGTGGGCGTGCCCACCGCCCTCCAGTCGGTGATGTACAACGCCTCCAACCTGTTCATCCAGGCCGCCATCAACTCCTTCAGCACCGACGCCGTGGCCGCCTGGACCGCCTACGGCAAGCTGGATGTGTTCTTCTGGATGACCATCACCGCCATGTCCCAGTCGGTCACCACCTTTGCCGGCCAGAACTACGGCGCCGGACAGTACGGCCGGGTGAAGAAGAGCGTCTGGGTGTCCGCCGCCATGACGGCGGCCTTTACCGCCCTGATCAGCACCGCCATGTTTGTCTTCGCCCGGCCTCTGGTGGGCTTCTTCTGCCCGGACGCGGACGTGGTGCCCATCGGCGTGGAGCTGGTGCGCTTCCTGGCGCCCACCTACATCACCTATATCCTCATTGAATTGCTCACCGGCGCCATCCGGGGCGCGGGCAAGTCCCTGGTGCCCATGATCATCTCCGTATTGGGCGTATGCGTGCTCCGCCTGGCCTGGCTCTTCTTCGTGGTGCCCAGCCACCACACCCTGCTGATGGTGGCCGCCAGCTATCCCATCACCTGGGCCGTCACCTCGGTGGCACTCTGGCTCTACTACCGCTTCGGCCACTGGCTGGAGCCCAGACAAAAGACAGCGCAAAAAGCGTAAAAAAACACCGCCCGCAGCTGGTTTCAGCCGCGGGCGGTGTTTTATATTCATGTGACGGACGGGATCAGTAGGCCACGCCCCAGTAGATCATGTGCTTGGCGGGCTTGCCGCAGATGGCGCACACGTCGCCCAGGTGCTCCTGCTCCAGGGGCATGCACCGGGAGGTGACGCCGGCCTCCTCCTTCATGCGGATCTCGCAGGCCTCGTCGCCGCACCACATGGTCTTGGCGAAGCCGCCCCGCTCCTTCATCTTCTCCCGCACTTCCTCCAGGCTGGAGCAGGCGTAGGTGTTGTCCTCCAGGTTCTTCTTGGCACGCTGGTACAGGCCGTCGTGGATGGAGTCCAGCATGGCGGCCACGGTCTCCTCGATGCCGTCCAGGGAGACGAAGCTCTTCTCGCCGCTGTCCCGGCGGACCAGCACGCACTGGTTCTTCTCCATGTCCTTGGGGCCCAGCTCCAGGCGCAGGGGCACGCCCTTCATCTCGTACTCGGCGAACTTCCAGCCGGCGGACTGGTCGGAGTCGTCCATCTTCACCCGGAAGCCGGCCTTGATGAGCCGGTCCATGACGGCCTGGTTGGCCTCGATGACGCCGGGCTTGTGCTGGGCAACGGGGATGATGATGACCTGAATGGGGGCGATGCGGGGGGGCAGCACCAGGCCGTTGTTGTCGCCGTGGGTCATGATGATGCCGCCGATCATGCGGGTGGACACGCCCCAGGAGGTCTGGTGGGGATTGTGGAGCTGGTTGTCCTTGCCGGTGAAGGTGATGCCGAAGGCCTTGGCGAAGCCGTCGCCGAAGTAGTGGCTGGTGCCGGCCTGGAGGGCCTTCTTGTCGTGCATCATGCACTCCACGGTGTAGGTCTCCTCGGCGCCGTTGAACTTCTCCTTGTCGGTCTTGCGGCCCTTGACCACGGGCATGGCCAGCACGTTCTCCAGGAAGTCAGCGTAGATGTTGAGCATCCGCTTGGTCTCCTCACGGGCCTCCTCCTCGGTGGCGTGCATGGTGTGGCCCTCCTGCCAGAGGAACTCAC
Organism: Pseudoflavonifractor intestinihominis; assembly: GCF_040096055.1. Taxonomy (NCBI): domain Bacteria; kingdom Bacillati; phylum Bacillota; class Clostridia; order Eubacteriales; family Oscillospiraceae; genus Pseudoflavonifractor; species Pseudoflavonifractor intestinihominis. Next base: position 31,944 of record NZ_JBBMFK010000019.1, on the reverse strand, counting down.
GGTGGCGCAGGAAGGGACGGGAGGTCTTCTCCCAACGCAGCACGGAGCACCACTGGTTGTACAGCTTGGGCAGGTCCCGCCAGGAGTGGATGATGTTCTTGTAGTGCTCGCAGAACAGGGTCTCGCTGGTGGGACGGATGCAGTAGCGCTCCTCCAGCTTCTCGCTGCCGCCCATGGTCACCCAGGCGCACTCAGGGGCAAAGCCCTCCACGTGGTCCTTCTCCTTCTGGAGCAGGCTCTCGGGGATGAGCATGGGCAGGGACACGTTCTCATGGCCGGTGGCCTTGAACCGGGCGTCCAGCTCCTTCTGAATGTTCTCCCAGATGGCGTAGCCATAGGGACGGTAGATAAACATGCCCTTGATGGAGGAGTAGTCGATGAGCTCCGCCTTCTTGCACACGTCGGTGTACCACTGGGCGAAGTCTACCTCCATATCGGTGATCTGTTCCACCTGCTTTTTATCCTGTGCCATATCGGTCTTCAATCCTTTACAGATGTATTTGCGTGTCAGAGTATCGAACACCATTTTATGCACAAACCCCTGAAAAGTCAAGGGCTGCGGGGCGTATAAGACAAAGAAAACTCCATAAACTCTCCCTGAGGTGTTGCACTGTGACAAGGGTCGGAATCTGGGAGAAGCAGGAAAGCGTGTCCGCCGCGGTGCGCCGTTCCCTGGGGCGGAGAGGGGAGGAGATCCAGCTGGTATCCGGCCGGCATCCGGCGGAATTCGCCGGGGAGCCGGTGGACCTGCTGTGTATCGGCCCGGACTCGGACGGCTGGGCCGGGGTGCGCTCGGCGGAGTGCGGCGTGCTCCTGCTGCCCGGCGCGGCGGGGCCTCTGGCCCGGGGGATGCGCTGCCGCAGCGCCGTCAGCTACGGCACGTCCCCCAGGGATACCCTCACCTTCTCCAGCCTGGAGGGGGACAAAATCTGCCTGGCCCTCCAGCGGGAGATCGTCAGCCTGGCCGGCCACGTGGTGGAGCGGCAGGAGTTCGTAGTGCCCTTTCCGCCGGGGGAGGACCCCATGGCCTTTCTGGCCGCCGCCGGGGTGCTCCTGCTGCTGGGCGCGAAACCGGAGGAAAATTGTCCTTTCGTTCGGGGGATTTTGTGATAAAATAGTGTCTGCTGGACAGGCCCAAAGGGGTTCTGTCCGTGCGGCTCAGGCCGCGCGAGGGCATAGAGGCGGCCGCTTTTATGCCCCCCAATCCACTGCACAGCAGAGACTCAGGTGAGACATATGCCCAATTATTTTACCCATCTCCAGTTCGGCGGCCGGGTGCTCGCCGCCCTGCCGGAGCCCCTCCGCACCCGGATCGAGGCCCAGCGGGCGGACTTTGACGTGGGCTGCTACGGACCCGACCCCCTCTTTTTCTACCACCTGCTCCACGACAACCCGGTGCGGCAGGTGGGGCTGCGGATGCACAAGGTGTCCGCCCTGCCGGTGTTCCGCCGGCTGGTCCGGATCATCGCCGAAGACCGCCCCGGCGGCGCCGGATACGCCGCCGGCTTTCTCTGTCACTTCGCCCTGGACAGCGGCTGCCACGGCTACATAGAGGCCCGGGCGGCGGGCGGCCAGACCAGCCACCTGCGGATGGAGGGGGAGTACGACCGGCTACTCATGGAGCGCGCCGGCATTGATCCCCTCAGGCAGACCCCGCTGCCCCGGCACAATCTGCCCGATGCGGAGACACAGACCATAGCCCTCATATACCCCGGCGTCACCGCCAAACAGTTCCGGGAGAGCCTGGAGGCCTACCGGCGGGTGTGCCGTCTCCAGACCGTGGCCTCCCGAGCGGGGCTGAGCCGGGCCATAGACGCCCTGTCCCGCCACACCCCCAACAAGCCCGACTTCCGCGGCGCGGTGCTCAGCCGTCGGCCGGCGGGGGAGTGCGCCGTCAGCAGCACGGTGCTGGACGGCCTGGTGGACCAGGCGGTGCCCAAGGCCGTGGAGAAGATCGGCGCCCTGTTCCGGGCTGCCGCGGGCGAGGAGCCCCTGGACGGCTGGTTTGACCGGGATTTCAGTGGAAAATGAGTGTGGAAAACCGGTGGAAAATGTGGAAAACTAACAGTGGGGACAGAATTCAGGAGGAGAGAATGGGCAAAAAATATACCAGACTCAAGCTGAAGATGCTCCTGATGGTGGTTCTGGGCGCGGCCGCCGCCGCGGCGGTGGGACTGTTCCTGCTGGAGGTGGTGGTGGACGGCCTGCTCCAGGACCCCTTTGCCAGGGGCTTTGTGTGGGCGGCCCGGGAGATCTTCGGCCACAGCCAGGAGGAGGCCCTGGCCCTCTACCAGAATCTCATCCGCAACAACAAGCCGCTCATTCTCAACTGCGCCATGCTGGTGCTCATGCTGGCCGCCTTTTACCTGGCCATGGGCCGGTTTACCCGGTGGCTGGACCAGATCGGCCAGGCCACCCGCCGCCTGGTGAACGAGAGCGGGGAGGAGATCCGCCTGCCCCGGGAGCTCGCCCCGGTGGAGGAGGATCTGCGGGCCATCCAGCGCCAGCTCCGCAGCCGGGAGGAGGAGGCCAGAGAGAGCGAGGAGCGGAAACGGGACCTGGTGGCCTTTCTGGCCCACGACCTGAAGACCCCCCTCACCTCGGTGGTGGGCTATCTCACCCTCCTGCGGGACCGGCCGGAGATGGAGCCGGAGCAGCGGGCCAAGTACACCGGCATCGCCCTGGACAAGGCGGAGCGGCTGGAAGAGCTGCTGGGGGAGTTCTTTGACATCACCCGCATGGACCTGGAAGGCACGGCGGACAGCGGCGAGACGGTCCAGCTGACCATGCTGCTGGAGCAGCTCACCGACGAGTTCTACCCCCTCTTTGCCGAAAAGGACCTGAAGTGCAGCGCCGACCTGGAGCCCAGGCTCACCGTGTCCGGCGACCCGGACAAGCTGGCCCGGGTGTTTGACAATGTGCTGCGCAACGCGGTGAGCTACTCCACCCCCGGCGGCACCGTGGGCATCACCGCCCGGCGGAAGGGCGGGCTGGTGGAGGTGGTCATCAGCAACGAGGGCCTGGAGATCCCCGAGGGGGAGCTGGCCCGGATCTTTGAGAAGTTCTACCGGCTGGACGCCGCCCGCTCCACCCGTACCGGCGGCGCCGGGCTGGGCCTGGCCATCGCCAAGGAGATCGTGGAGCTCCACGGCGGCACCATCCGGGCCGAGAGCACGGGAAAGCACACCAGCTTTGTTATCAGCCTGCCCGCCCGGGCGGCGGAGTATACACATTGCAGCAATGTCTAAATTGATGTGAAAACGACTGGGATCAACCGTTTTCACATCAATTGCGCGGCATTGCCGCGCAAATAAACTGCATCGCGGTTTATTCAGTAGACATTACATAAGGAGCGCGGATATGAGGGAATTTGAGACGGCGGCGGACTACCTGGCCCGGCAGGGCCTGCGCTGCGTGGACATGATGGAGCTGCTCCGCCGGGACGGCGGCGCGCTGCGCTATGCCGGGCCGGAGGGGGCGCTGCTCTGGGACAAGGAGAGCGGCGGCTGGTTTCTCAGCGCACAGAGCGAACAGGACCTGAGCCGGGCTCTGTCCCTGATCCCGCCGGAGGCCAGGCTGGCCACCTGCCATGAGGACTGGTATCTGCCCCGGCTGGAGGAGAGGCTGGGCCTGAAGGGCCGGGCCTTCTTCCAGTCGGTCTGGACAGCGCCCCAGCCGCCCGAGCTGCCCCCCTTCCGGGGAGAGCTGCGGCGGCTGGGCCCTGAGTGGGCGGAGACGGTGGCGCAGGCCTACGGTCAGACCTTCGGGGACATCGACTATATCCAAGGTGCCATTGACCGGGGCATGCTGGGTATCTTTGACGGAGAGGCGCTGGCCGGGTTCGTCGGCGTCCACGACGAGGGCAGCCTGGGCATGCTGGAGGTGCTGCCGCCCTACCGCCGCAGAGGGTACGGCCTGGTGCTCCAGCTGGCCATCGTCCGGGCCGCTCTGGCCCAGGGGCGGTACGCCTACGGCCAGGTGGCCGAGGACAACGCCGCCTCCCTGGCCCTCCAGCGGAAGGCGGGGATGACGGTATGCCCGGACAAGATCTACTGGCTCATGGCCTAATCCATAAAAAACGCGGGACCACCTTCGGGTGGTCCCGCGTTTTTTGCTAGCGTCAGCCCCGCTGGTCCAGTGGGATAAAGGGCCGGGCGGGGGCCACGGCCTTGTAGGCCGGGCGGATGATCTTGTTGCCCGGGTTGTAGACCTCCTCGATGCGGTGGGCGCACCAGCCCACCACACGGGCCACGGCGAACAGGGGGGTGTACAGCTCCTGGGGGATGCCCATCATCTTGTACACCAGGCCGGAGTACAGGTCCACGTTGGCGCACACCACCTTCCGCTGGCCGGAGGCGGACAGCACCTCGGGGGTGAGCCGCTCCACCGCCTCGTAGAGCTCGAACTCGTCCAGCATGCCCTTCTTGACGGCCAGGGACTTGGCGAATTTCTTCAGCAGCACGGCCCGGGGGTCGGACAGGGTGTAGATGGCGTGGCCCATGCCGTAGATGAGGCCGGAGCCGTCGCCCGCCTCCTTGTGGAGGATCCGGGTGAGATAGGCCCGGACCTCGTCGTCGTCCCGCCAGTCCTTCACGCCGTCCTCGATGTACCCGAACATCTCCATGACCTTCTTGTTGGCGCCGCCGTGGCGGGGGCCCTTCAGGGAGCCGATGGCGGCGGCAATGGCGGAGTAGATGTCCGTGCCCGAGGAGGACAGCACCCGGCAGGCAAAGGCGGAGTTGTTGCCGCCGCCGTGCTCGGCGTGGAGCACCAGGCACAGATCCAGCAGCCGGGCCTCCTCCTCGGTGAACTGATTGTCGTGGCGGACGGAGTAGAGGAAGTTCTCCGCCACGCCCAGCCCCTCCTGGGGCCGGTGGAGATACAGGCTCTCGTTGTCAAAGTAGTGCCGCTTGGCGGCATAGGCGTGGGCGGCGATGGTGGGCAGCCGGGCGATAAGGGCGATGGCCTTGCCCATCTCGCTCTCCAGGGAGCGGTCCTCGGGGGCGTCGTCGTAGGAGTAGAGGGAGAGCACCGCGCGGGCCATCTTGTTCATCACGTCGGCGCTGGGGGCGCGGAGGATCATATCCTCGGTGAACATGTTGGGCAGGGGCTGGTGGACCGACAGACCCCGCTGGAACAGCTTCAGCTGCTCCCGGGTGGGCAGGGCGCCGAAGAGCAGCAGATAGGCGGTCTCCTCAAAGCCGAAGCGGTTCTCGCTCATAAAGCCGTTGACCAGATCGTTGAGATCGATGCCCCGGTAGATGAGTTTGCCCTCCATGGGGAACCGCTCGCCGTCCTGCACATAGTAGCCCAGCACGTTTCCGATCTGGGTGATGCCGGCCAGGACGCCGGTGCCGTCGGCGTTGCGCAGGCCGCGCTTTACATCCCACTTTTCGTAGTAAGACGGGTCAATGCGGTTATGCTTCTCGAACTCGCCGCATAGACTCTTAATAAAATCCATGGAGCCGTCAGTGTGGGCAGACTGCATGAGGACTCCTCCTTTGCTTTTGTTTGAATATCCCATTTTACTACGGATTTTCAAGCAAGTCAACGGCGGGGGTGGGACGGAAGGTGAGAGCGGTGCACATCAAAGAGGAGAGCGGTGTGAGACGGGCGGCGGCGGTGGGGCTGGGGCTGCTGGCCCTGCTGTTCCTGCTGCCTCTGCTGTTCCTGGGGGGCAGGGGGGAGGCGGAGGACGCACCGGAGCCCACCGGCACCCTGCCCCTGGACCGGACGGTGGTGTCTCCGCCCCCGGCGGAGGGGGCAGGTGCAGACGAGACAGTGTCCATACGGGTGAAGCTGTCCGACGGCACGGTGACCGAGATGACCATGGGCGACTACCTGTGGCGGGTGGTGGCGGCGGAGATGCCCGCCTCCTTTGAGCCGGAGGCTCTGAAGGCCCAGGCGGTGGCGGCCCGGACCTACGCGGCGGCCAAGATGGCGGCGGGGGAGGAAAACCACCCGGACGCGGACGTGTGCACCGATATCAGCTGCTGCCAGTCCTACATCACCCCACAGCAGGCGGCGGACAACTGGGGGGAGTCGGCGGCGGCCTACGAGGAGAAGATCTCCCGGGCCGTGGCGGACACCGACGGGGTCATCGCCACCTACGGCGGCCAGCCCATCCAGGCGGTGTTCTTTTCCTCCGCCGCCGGGCGGACAGCCGACGCGGTGGAGGTGTGGGGCAACGACGTGCCCTACCTCACCAGCGTGGAGAGCCCTGAGGGGGAGGAGGTGCCCAACTACCACAGCACCGTGACCGTGCCCCTGGAGGAGTTCCGGACCAGCCTGCTGGCCCAGGTATCCGGCGCAGACCTGAGCGGCGACCCGTCCGGCTGGTTCGGCACGCCGGTGCTGGCCTCCAACGGCGGTGTGGTGACCATACCGGTGGGCGGCGCGGAGGTGACAGGCGCCACCCTGCGCGCCCTCTTCGGCCTGCGCTCCACTGTGTTCACCGTCCAGGCGGACAGCACGGCGGTGACCTTCTCCGTCACCGGCTACGGCCACGGGGTGGGCATGAGCCAGTACGGCGCCAACGCCATGGCCAAGGAGGGGAAGAGCTACCAGGAGATCCTCAAGTGGTACTACACCGGCGTGGAGCTGGAGCAGATGACGGGATAGACAGGAAGCCCCCGGCGCTGATGCGCCGAGGGCTTTCGTATACACAGCCTCATTCCACCGCCGCCCGGCACTCGGGGTACCAGGTCATGGCGGCCCACAGGCTCCTGGGGGCGGGCAGGGCGCCGTCAAAGAGGACGGTCAGCCGCCCGGGGTTGAGGGCCTCCCCCTGCCATGGCTCCAGCCGCACTTGGGGGCCCGTACAGTCGGCCAGGTACATCCCGGCCCTCCAGGGGAACAAAGCCTCTGATCCGGCGGGTATCCCGGGCAAAGACGGAGAGAAACTGCTCCAGAGAGGCGGGGGAGCAGTCCGGCCCCACCGTGAGGGTCAGCCTGCGGCGGGACATGCTGGGGGTTGCAGCCGGAGCGTGAGCGTCCAGCGCGGAGAGCCAGGACGGGTCCAGCATGCCGAAGGAGGTCTCATGGACCGGGCGGCCCGGGCGCTGGGCCTCCACCTCCGCCCGCACCAGGGCCACCTGCTCCGGGGAGACCAGGTCGGTCTTGTTGATGAGAACCAGGTCGGCTGCCGCCAGCTGGCGCCTGCACACCCCGGAGGAGGCATACACTTTGTGGAACCGGGCCGCGTCCACCAGGCAGATGGCCCCGGCATAGGTCAGGCCCGGGAACTTCTCCCGCTGGCCCAGAATTCTGTCTGCACCGGTGGGGTCGGACAGGCCGGAGGCCTCCACCAGGATCACATCCGGCCCATCCGCCAGGGCGGCGCGGAGGGAGGCCTCAAACTGCTCCAGGCGGCAGGAGCAGAAGATGGAGCCGTTGTCGATCTCGGTCAGGGTGGCCCCCAGGCCGGACAGCAGGGCGCCGTCCACCCCTTCCCGGCCGTACTCGTTGACGATAAGGGCCAGCCGGCGGCCGGGGAAGCAGCGGACCAGCCGCTTGAGAAAGGTAGTCTTTCCGGCGCCCAGAAAGCCGGTGACCAGATAGAGTCGGGACAAGGAGAACACCTCTTTCCGGGAGGAATCGGGGGAGCCGCACCTGGGTCAGCTCCAGCGGACCGCCTTCCGCTCCAGCACGGTGACCAGGGCGTTGAGGGCGGTGACCACCAGGGCCACCAGGAGGATGCCGGCGATGACATTGGTGTAGTTGGCGTAGTCGGCAAAGTTTTTGATGAAGTACCCCAGGCCGCTGGTGGCGCCCATCATCTCCGCCAGGGTCAGGAGCATGAAGGAGGTGGACAGGCTCACCCGCAGGCCGGCGATCAGGCCGGGCAGCAGGGCGGGCAGGAAGATCTGGAACACCATCTCCCGGTCGGAGAGGCAGAGCACCCGGGCGCTGTCCAGAATGTGGGGGTCCAGCCCCACGGTGCGGCCCACGGTCTGGAGGAAGGTGGGCCAGAAGATGCCCAGAATGATCACCAGGGCGGAGGCCGAGCGGAAGGAGGGCATCAGGGCGATGAGGTAGGGGGCGTAGATGATGGCGGGCACCGGGGAGAGCACCCGGGCGATGGGCACCAGGAATCCCCGCAGCCGGGGGCTCCATCCGGCCAGCATGCCCAGCAGGGCCCCCAGGGGGAGGGCCACGCAGAAGCCAATGGCAAGCAGGGACAGAGAGGAGCCGATGCCCCGGAGCATCAGCCGCCATTGGTCCCCGAAGACCTGGAACACCGCCTCGGGGGTGGGCACCAGGATGGGGTGGGCGGTTCCCAGCACCGTGGCCCACAGCTCCCAGACGTTGAACAGCAGGAACAGGGCGGCGCCGATATCCCCGGCGGCCCGGGCGTTTTTCTTCCGGACGATGCGCCACAGACAGGCCGCCTCCACCAGGACGGCGGCCCACAGGAACAGGACCGGGGAGGCGGTCTCGTTTTTGCCCGGCAGGGCCACCTGGACCACCAGCAGCACAAAGAGCAGATGGAGGAGCACGATGGGCCGGGACTTTTTTTCAGAGGTCTTCACAGTGTCTCACCCACCGCCTCTCCGTACTGGTAGAACAGGCCGATAAGCCGCTTGCGGGCCACGCAGCACTCAGCCGAGGTGAGAAAGGCCGCCGGGTCCCGGGGGCGGGGGGAACGGACGGACAGGACAGCCCCGACCCCGCCGGGGCGGAAGAAGGCGATGCGGTCGGAGAGAAGGATGGCCTCGTCGATGTCGTGGGTGACCATGACCACCGTGCTCCCCTCCGCCTGCCACAGCTCCAGCAGCAGCTGCTGGAGGGCCTGCCGGTTCTTGGGGTCCAGGGCGCCGAAGGGCTCGTCCAGCAGCAGCACCTGCCCCCCCACCGCCAGGGCCCGGGCGATGGCCACCCGCTGGGCCATACCGCCTGACAGCTCCCCGGGGTAGCGGGACAGGGCGTCCTTCAAGCCCACCCGGACCAGGGCCGCCTCGGCCTGCTCCGCCGCCTGGGCCCGGGACAGGCCGGGTTTGGCCTTCCGCAGGGCGAAGGCCACGTTTCCCCGGGCGGTGAGCCAGGGGAAAAGCCCGCCCTGTTGGAACACGATGGACCGCCCGGGCGCAGGACCGGTCACCGGGGCGCCGCCGATGGAGATGGTCCCCTCCTCCGGCAGGGAGAGGCCGGAGATGAGCCGCAGCAGGGTGGACTTGCCGCAGCCGGAGGGGCCCACCACGGCCAGAAAGGAGCCGCGCTCCACCTCCAGGGACACCCGGTCCAGCACCCTGGGGCCGCCGGGATAGGAGAAGGACACGTCGCGCAGGGAGATCTCAGGCACGGAAAGGCCTCCTTTGGGGAAAATAAGCAGGTCACAGGTTGTTGGCGTCGTATGTCTCCAGCATCTCCTGGAAGTGGACGTCGTCGGGGTAGCGCTCCAGCACGATGTTCAGGGCGTCCAGATAGATGGTGGAATCCACATGGTCGGCCATGGTATTCTCCGCGTCGGCGGGAATGTCCCCGTTGGCCTTCATCACATCGAAGAACTCCACCACCCGGTTCTTGGCCGGGTCCATGGAGATTTTCATGCAGCCGTCGTAGATGCAGTACTTCACATAGTCCTCACTCTGGCCGGAGAAGGCGGCCAGGGTGGCGATGGTGGTCTCAGGGTCGTCGTACATCAGCTTCATGGCCCGCAGATTGGCCACCTCAAACCGGACCAGGGCGGGCCGCTTCTCCTCCACCACCGCGCCGGAGGTGGTCTGGCGGCAGCACACGTTGTCGGGGGTGTACTCCCCCACAAAGAAGGGCACCGCCAGCCCCTGGGTGACGGCGTTCTGCTCAAAGCCGCTGTTGACAAAGCCCACGTCGGCCGTGCCCTTCAGCACAGCCTCCACCACCGACTGGAACCCGTCCAGCTCCACAAAGGTGACGGTGCTCATGTCCACGCCGGCCTGGCGCATCTGGTCCTTCATCATCATGTGGCCGGTCTCGGCCCGGACGCAGGCCACCGTCTTGCCTGCAAAGTTCTGGATGTCCTGGAACTCCTCCTCCCACTCGGGCAGGGCCACGCAGGCGCTGCCCTCGGCGATGGTGCCGCCGATGACGGTCAGGTCGGCGCCCTGGGCAATGAAGGTGCAGGTGGGGATCACGCCGAAGGGCAGAATATCCAGCTTGCCCAGGGTGATGGCGGTCAGGCCGTCGTTCAGATTGGAGATCTGGGTCAGCTCCACGTTGAGGCCCTCCTCCTCATAGTAGCCCATCTCGTGGGCCAGCACCACCATGGCGGCCTTGATGCCGGTGCCCATCTGGCCAACGGACAGGTCGTAGGTCACGGACAGGTCCCCCAGGGCGGATTCGTCGGAGGCGGCCTCGCTCTCCTGAGGCGCGCTGCTCTGGGGCGCGGAACTCTGGGGGGCTGTGGTGTCCGCGCAGGCGGCCAGGGACAGGACCAGCATCAGGGACAGGGCGAGAGACAACATCCGTTTCATGGCAGTGATATTCCTCCTAAAGTGTGATTTTGGGGCCGTTCAGGCCTTCTTGGACGGGAAATAGGGACAGGCGGCATGGAGACACTCTGGGTTCCGGGCGAAGCGGGTGCAGGCGGGCTTGGGCCGCTCCCCCAGATCCACCCCCAGCAGATCCTTGGCCAGGGGCACCGCCGCCTCAATGGCCAGGTAGGACACCCGCTTGCAGCAGCGGGGGCCGTCCACCGTGGCGATGTACTCCAGACACCAGGCGGTGAAGCGGTTGGCGTCCGCCCAGTGGGCGGCGCTCTTGGGGTTGGTCTTGAGCCACAGGGCGGCGAAAATACCCGCGCCCACCGCCGCGCCGCAGCAGCCGCAGTCGCCGCAGCTGCCGCCGGGCACCTGCTTGGAACGGGTCAGGGCGGTGCGCAGAGAGCGCTCCAGGGCGGAGCGGTCCCGGCCCGACACGCTGTGGGCGGCGGTGAGCAGGGCGGCGGGCACCATGAAGTGGTGCTCCGGCGTGTGCATCTCCACGCCGGGCAGGGACATCATGGCCTCCAGCATGTCCAGCGGCGCCACCGGCCCGCCCCGGTCAAAGGCGTCCAGGCACAGCGCGATCATCTCAGGATAATGGCCGGAAATGGTGTCCATTGTAAGACCTCCACAGACAAAATTGGGCCCGCTGGGGGCTCCTCTGTCCCTTATTGTAGGACGGAGAGAGAAAGCAGGGTAGAAAGAAATCCTCATTTCTTGGTAAAAATTTGCGATGTTTTGCATAAAATCCCGTTGGCACAATGGTTCCGACGGCGAAAGACTGGGCAAAATACGAATTTTTGTAGACCAACCTTGACTTTGTGTGGTATACTTTATTATGGGTTTTTATGGCCCGTATTTTTGATGAAAAGGGAACGATGCACATGAATTCGCGCTATGACGTTGCCATCCTGGGCTGTGGCGAGGCCGGTATTTACGCCGGCTACGAGCTGATGCTCAGGAACCCCGGCCTCAAGGTAGTGGCCCTGGACCAGGGCGCCGACATTTACAGCCGCAGCTGCCCCATCGTGGCGGGCAAGGTGAAGGAGTGCATCCACTGCAAGATCTGTGACACCATGTGCGGCTTTGGCGGCGCCGGCGCCTTCTCCGACGGCAAGTACAACTTCACCACAGCCTTTGGCGGCTGGCTCACCGACTTTATGGACGCCAAGGAGGTCATGAGCCTCATCGACTATGTGGACTCCATCAATGTCAAGCACGGCGCCACCACCGAGGTCTACTCCACCTCCACCCCCGAGGCCCGGGCCCTGGAGAAGAAGGCCCTGGAGTACGACCTCCACCTGCTCCAGGCCCGCTGCAAGCACCTGGGCACCGAGAACAACCTGAAGATCCTCCAGAGCATCTACGAGACCGTCAAGGAGGGCGTGGAGTTCCGCTTCCACACCGCGGTGACCAAGATCGAGCGCCTGGGAGAGGAGGGCTACCGCCTGACCACCGACAAGGGCGATACGGTGGACTGCACCTATTTCGTCGCCGCCCCCGGCCGGTCCGGCGCGGAGTGGTTCGCCAACCAGTGCAAGGACATGGGCATCGAGCTCATCAACAACCAGGTGGACATCGGCGTCCGGGTGGAGCTGCCCGCCAAGGTCTTTGAGCACATCACCGACGTGGTGTACGAGTCCAAGCTGGTCTACCGCACCAAGCAGTACGGCGACCAGGTCCGCACCTTCTGCATGAACCCCTACGGCCACGTGGTGGCGGAGAACGTGGAGGGCATCAACACCGTCAACGGCCACTCCTACTCGGACCCCGCCCTCCGCAGCGAGAACACCAACTTTGCCCTGCTGGTGTCCAACCGGTTCACCCAGCCCTTCAATGAGCCCTACCGGTACGGCAAGCATATCGCCTCCCTGAGCAACATGCTGGCCGGCGGCGTGCTGGTCCAGCGGTTCGGCGACCTGGTGGGCGGCATCCGTACCAACGAGCACCGGCTGAGCAAGTCCTTTGTCCGGCCCACCCTCACCGCCGCTACCCCCGGCGACCTGTCCCTGGCCCTGCCCAAGCGGCAGCTGGACGACATCATCGAGATGATTTACCAGCTGGACAAGCTGGCCCCCGGCACCGCCAACTACGACACCCTGCTCTACGGCGCGGAGGTCAAGTTCTACTCCTCCCGCCTGGCCCTCTCCCATGAGCTGGAGACCGCTCTGCCCAACTTCTTCGCCATCGGCGACGGCGCCGGTATCACCCGCGGCCTGGCCCAGGCTGGCGCCTCGGGCGTGAAGGTGGCTCAGGTCATCTCGGAGCGGCTGAAGTAAGAGCCCCCCGGACAACGGGACATAATGTTTGATACGGGGCCGCCCAGGCAGGCGGCCCCGTATTATCTGCCGCTATTTATCCAGACTGTAATCTTGCGGCAGAGCGGAAACGGCGAAAAACCGCCAAATGTCCAGGAGACGCATAATGGCCTTTGTACGGCCTGTATCCAGATGTATATGCAGGGCAAAGGGCCTGTAAGAAAACTGTAAATTCTGTCGTATCAGGGGTTTTCCACATTATCCACATAGTTTTCCACAGGCAAGCCGGAAGGTGGATAACCTGGGGATATACAAAAATAGTTGACATAAAACTGTGTCAAGTGTAAAACGAACGGCGGAGTGCACAAACTTGCCGCAGGTCCGCCTCAGACCGGGACTCAATCCTCCACAGGGGGACAGTTGTCCACAGTCCCGGCGGGGAAGCGCACGTCAGGAGGTTGTAAAATGGGAGATACCATTGCCGCGGTGGCGACCCCCATGGCCAGGGGGGCCATCGGGATTCTGAGGCTGTCCGGGCCGGAGGCGGTGCGGGCCGCGTCGGCTGTGTTCCGGCCCGCCGGCGGGCGGCCCCTGGAGGCCTATGAGGGCCGCAGGCTGGTGTACGGCACCCTGTACGACAGGGAGGGGCACCCCATCGACCAGGCCCTGGCCACCTACACCAGGGGGCCGGGGAGCTACACCGGCGAGGACACGGCGGAGCTCCAGTGCCACGGCTCTCCGGCGGTGCTCACCTTGGGGCTGGAGGCGCTGTTCGCCCAGGGGGTGCGCCAGGCCGGGCCGGGGGAGTTCACCCGCCGGGCCTTCCTCAACGGCAGGCTGGACCTGACCCAGGCCGAGGCGGTGGCCGACCTCATCGACGCGGAGACCTCCTCCGCGGTGCGGCAGGCGGCGGGCCAGCTGTCCGGCGCCCTGGGGCGGCGGGTGGGGGCGGTGTACGACGCCCTCACCGACCTGACCGCCCACTTCTGCGCCGTGCTGGACTACCCGGATGAGGACATCGACCCCTTCCGGGCGGAGACCATGGAGGAGGCCCTGTCCGCCGCGCAGAAGGAACTGTCCGCCCTGCTGGCCACCTATGGCCGGGGCAGGCAGCTGGTCCAGGGGGTGCCCTGCGCCATTGTGGGCCGGCCCAACGCGGGCAAATCCTCCCTGCTCAACGCCCTGGTGGGGTACGACCGGGCCATTGTCACCGACATCCCCGGCACCACCCGGGACACCATTGAAGAGAAGTGCCGCATGGGGGGCGTGCTCCTCCGGCTCATCGACACCGCAGGCATCCGGGATACCACGGATACCGTGGAGCGGCTGGGGGTGGAGCGCAGCCGGGCGGCCCTGGAGGGGGCCGGCCTGGCCCTGGTGCTCATGGACCCCCACGGCGGCATAACCGGGGGGGACCTGGCCATTCTGGACCAGGCCCGGTCGGCGGCGGAAAAGGTGATCGTGGTGCTCACCAAGTCCGACCTGCCCGGCGGCGAGGCCCCGGGGCTGGCCCTGGAAGGGGAGGATTGCCCGCCGGTGGTCTCCCTCAGCGCCAGGACCGGAGCGGGACTGGAGCAGCTGGAGCAGGCGGTGGCCGGGCTGTTCCCCCAGGGGGAGGAGAACTGGGGGGAGCTGCTCACCAACGCCCGGCAGGCCGAGGCGGCGGGGAGAGCCCTGGAGGCGGTGGCCTCCGCACGGGCCGCCCTGGCCGCCGGGATGCCGGCCGACGCCATTTTCTCCGACGTGGAGGCGGCCCTGGACGCTCTGGGCGCCCTCACCGGCCGGTCGGTGCAGGAAGATGTGACGGACCGGATTTTTTCCCGTTTTTGTGTGGGAAAGTGAGCGTAAAAAGGAAAAATCCGTATGAAAACGCGGGCAGGAAGGGATTCCTGTCCGTGTTTTTTATCAAGAACAGGTAAAATTCCAGGCAAAATCCCGGGGGTATTCGTCAAAAAGACGGAAGAAAAAAGATTGCAAAAATTGATAATATTTTAACAATAAAAGGCCGTTTTTTTAAATAAGATTATCAAATATATACTTTTCACAGAAAATAACGAACCTTTCTTGAAAGATGGCAAAAAAAATAATGCAGTTTTCACATTGACAATATTTTAACAAGTAGGTATAATGCGAATCGTTAAAAAAATATCAAATGAGCGGACCCACCGCTCTCACCCATTCTTGAGGAGGCTGCACAGATGAACGAGCAGAAAACGGCAACCGCTATCATCGACAATATCGAGGCGCTCGAGGCCAAGATGGCCGCCATGCGTGAGGCCCAGAAGGTATTCGCCACCTACACCCAGGAGCAGGTGGACGCCATCTTCCTGGCCGCCGCCACCGCCGCCAACCAGGCCCGGATCCCCCTGGCCAAGATGGCCGTGGCCGAGACCGGCATGGGCGTGGTGGAGGACAAGGTCATCAAGAACCACTACGCCGCCGAGTATATCTACAACGCCTACAAGCACACCAAGACCTGCGGCGTGGTGGAGGAGGACAAGGCCTACGGCGTGAAGAAGATCGCCGAGCCCATCGGCCTCATCGCCGCCGTCATCCCCACCACCAACCCCACCTCCACCGCCATCTTCAAGACCCTCATCGCCCTGAAGACCCGCAACGCCATCCTCATCTCTCCCCACCCCCGCGCCAAGGGCTGCACCATCGAGGCCGCCAAGGTGGTGCTGGACGCCGCTGTGAAGGCCGGCGCCCCTGAGGGTATCATCGGCTGGATCGACGTGCCCAGCCTGGAGCTGACCACTCAGCTCATGCGCGACTCCGACCTGATCCTGGCCACCGGCGGCCCCGGCATGGTCAAGTCCGCCTACTCCTCCGGCAAGCCCGCCCTGGGCGTGGGCCCCGGCAACACCCCCGTCATCATCGACGACACCGCCGACATCAAGATGGCTGTCAGCTCCATCCTCCACTCCAAGACCTTCGACAACGGCATGATCTGCGCCAGCGAGCAGTCCGTCACCGTGCTGGCTCCCATCTATGACGCCGTGAAGAAGGAGTTCGCCGCCCGGGGCGCCTACTTCCTCAAGGGCGACGAGCTGGACAAGGTCCGCAGCATCATCCTCATCAACGGCACCGTCAACGCCAAGATCGTGGGCCAGAGCGCCCACGCCATCGCCAAGCTGGCGGGCGTGGACGTGCCTGTGGACGCCAAGATCCTCATCGGCGAGGTGGAGAGCACCGATCCCTCCGAGCCCTTCGCCCACGAGAAGCTGTCCCCCGTGCTGGCCATGTACAAGGCCGAGAGCTTTGATGAGGCCCTCCAGAAGGCCGAGCGGCTGGTGGCCGACGGCGGCTACGGTCACACCTCCTCCCTGTACATCGACGTGCGTGAGACCGAGAAGATGGCCAAGCACGCCGCCGCGATGAAGACCTGCCGCATCCTGGTCAACACCCCCTCCTCTCAGGGCGGTATCGGCGACCTGTACAACTTCAAGCTGACTCCCTCCCTGACCCTGGGCTGCGGCTCCTGGGGCGGCAACTCGGTCTCCGAGAACGTGGGCGTCAAGCACCTGCTCAACATCAAAACCGTGGCGGAAAGGCGTGAAAACATGCTCTGGTTCAGAACTCCCGAGAAGGTCTACTTCAAGAAGGGCTGCCTGCCCGTGGCCCTGGACGAGCTGCGCTGGGTCATGAACCGGAAGCGCGCCTTCCTGGTCACCGACAGCTTCCTCTATCAGAACGGCTACACCAAGGCCATCACCGACAAACTGGACGAGATGGGCATCGTCTACACCGTGTTCTCCAACGTCCAGCCCGACCCCACCCTGAAAAATGCCCAGGAGGGCGCCGCCGCTATGGCCGCCTTCAAGCCCGACTGCATCATCGCCATGGGCGGCGGCTCCGCCATGGACGCCGGCAAGATCATGTGGGTCATGTACGAGCACCCCGAGGAGAACTTCCAGGACATGGCCATGCGCTTCATGGATATCCGCAAACGTGTCCACACCTTCCCCAAGATGGGTGAGAAGGCCTACTTCGTGGCCGTCCCCACCTCCTCCGGCACCGGCTCCGAGGTCACCCCCTTCGCCGTCATCACCGACCAGAACACCGGCGTGAAGTACCCCCTGGCCGACTACGCCCTGCTGCCCAACATGGCCATCGTGGACACCGACAACATGATGAGCCAGCCCAAGGGCCTGACCAGCGCCTCCGGCGTTGACGTGCTCACCCACGCCCTTGAGGCCTATGCCTCCATCATGGCCACCGACTACACCGACGGCCTGGCCCTGAAGGCCATGAAGAACGTCTTCGAGTACCTGCCCACCGCCTACGCCGACGGCACCAACGTGGAGGCCCGTCAGAAGATGGCCGACGCCTCCTGCATGGCCGGTATGGCCTTCGCCAACGCCTTCCTGGGCGTGTGCCACTCCATGGCCCACAAGCTGGGCGCCTTCCACCACCTGCCCCACGGCATCGCCAACGCCCTGCTCATCAGCCTGGTGGTGGAGTACAACTCCGCCGAGTGCCCCCCCAAGATGGGCACCTTCTCCCAGTATCAGTACCCCCACACCCAGGCCCGGTACGCCGAGTGCGCCCGCTTCTGCGGCATCCAGGCCAAGGACGACGCCGAGGCCGTCAAGAAGCTCATCGCCAAGATTGAGGACCTGAAGGCCGCCGTGGGCATCAAGAAGACCATTGCCGAGTACGGCGTGGACGAGAAGTACTTCCTGGACAACCTGGACGCCATGGTGGAGCAGGCCTTCGACGACCAGTGCACCGGCGCCAACCCCCGCTACCCCCTCATGAGCGAGATCAAGGAGATGTACCTCAAGGCCTACTACGGCAAGTAAGCGCGCGCAATAAAAAACAACCGAAGCCGTCCGTTCCGCAGGCAGCGGAACGGACGGCTTCTTTATTATCAAGGGACAGAACGTCCTATTTCCGAACCTGTCAATTATGATGATATTCCAAACGTGTAGTCCACAAATATAAATGATAAAATATCGAACCGAAAGGTTGCTCATACGAAAAGAATATGGTATATTTAAATAAAAAGGAGGTGATTAAAATGTTTATATAATGCGAAATGCACAAATTTTGGCAAGAGGTTTATGAAGCATGTCATTTAAATAAGAGAAAGTAAGGAAGACTTATGAAGAAAGTTATGTCTATTATACTTTCGGCGGTTATCCTTACGAGTGCGTTATGCACTTATACTTATGCTCTTGACAGGAAAAATGATAGCGCCGAGAATAAAATTACGCAGGTCGCAACGGAATATCTCTCGCGAGCTACACGAAATATGTATCTATTTGAAGATAATGACCTTGATTCTTTGTCAATTGCTTTAGTTATGGAAAACCCCTTAAATATATAGCAATTTAAGCAGAATAGAATTGAGTTAAGAGAATTTGCTGATAACTTAGAGCTAGTAAATGACAAAGTTTCATATTATAAATATGTTCGTTCTGCACAAGAAGGCTTCGTAAATGATTTTACTCAGAAATATACAGTTAAAAATATACAAATTTGCGATAATGTTGCAGTGGCTAATATAACTGAATTGTTGACTTGGCAATATGTTGACTATGATCTTCCATCTGCTGCCGAAATAAACTATAATGTTACATTAATCATGACGGAGGATAAATGGCTAGTTGCTTCGGTAGTGGCACCTGAAGAATATTTTGATCAAAAATACATTATTGGAGATACGGAATTCAACCTTGACACAAAAATTACTCAGTTTAATGTACGTTATGCAACTGAAAAAGCTGAATATAACGCTTATTTAGAAAATGAGAATAGAATTTCTGAGGCCCCTACAATTATTCGTACTAGTAGCTATGACCCTGACAAAGCTGTAGCCTACGCACAAAAATGGGCAATGTCCCGAAATGATGCCTTTATTGACTTTGGAAACGTAGACTGCATGAATTTTGCTTCTCAATGCATCTATGCTGGACTAGGTGGCCCAGAAAATACACCTGACACAGATTACATGGACAAATCAGGAAGTGATAAAACAGAGAGATGGTATTGGAATGATTATGAATCGTGGTGTTCTTGCAGTGATTTTAGAAATTATGTAAATGGAAGCGATGCCGCATTAAATACTGGCATTTATGAAATTGAAAATGGGGGACAGATGCCATTTTGGCACACAATTGTAGGGAGCATTGCTCATGTCAATACGGAGGCTGGAGGAGAATATGGGCACGCTATTGTTTTTATTGGCTATGAGTCCCCACTATTGAAAGATATCTATTTTTGCGCACACAGCACCAACAGGCTTAATGAGAAGTTTGGTTTACATTATCCTGACAGCCCTGCATATGTAATTACACCTGAATCATTGTCATAATAAGCGTTCAAATGCCGCCGGAAGGGGATAGCCTTGTACAGACAGAGGATTTTATTTGCGCTCCTGCTCGGCCTTTCTCTGGTTTTGACCGGTTGCTCCGGCGGAAAGGAACTCACCGCCGGGCAGATTGAGGCCGTCAACGCCGCGTTTGAGCCGGTGGTACCGGCGGAGGAGGGGGACATTGCCGCCGGACAAGGGCCAGAGGGCGCTTTTACGGTCAATCCCATCACGCATTTCTTCACCTCCTGCTATGAGACGCCGGAGGAGCTGGACCTGGGGAAGTTCGTGGCCTATATCCCCAGCGACAGCCCGCTCTCCCCGGGCGATGAGGACGAGCTGGACGCCCTCCGGGCCGCAGGCTTCCCGGTGTCCTTCGACCGGGTGGAGGACGCCCCTGTTGTTATCAAAAGGGTTCCCTTTTCCACTGTGGACGCATACTTGCAGCGCTACGCCGGGGTTTCCTTGTCGGCCATGGAAAATCCGGGAGACGCCTGGTATCTGGAGGACTATGGGTGCTTTTACAGCCTTGCCAGCGATTTCAACCCCGGCAGCTTTGCCTGCACCCGCGGCGTACAGCGCGGGGACAGCCTTGTCCTGTACAGCGCGGACGCCGTGCTGACGCTTGCACGGAGCGGCGATACCTGGCAGATTATCTCCCACCTGCCCGCGGAGGACCCGGAATAAGTATATGAATGGCCCGCATCCACAGCTTTGTGGATGCGGGCCGCGCTTTTGGGGGCGGAATGGAAGAAAACGGACTTTTCTGTTGCAATCCGCCGTGGCGTGTGGTACGATTTTCATAATATTGTACATGCTCCGAGCGGGACCGCCTAAGGGCAACTGGCCTATGGCGCACCGCCGGGGTCGGGCTGGAAACGGCCCGGCCTTCCGCCTTTTGAAAAGGAGCAGCTTTCGCCCAAGGGGGTAGTGTACCCTTTTTTACCCTTTTGGCCCTTTTTCGGGAGTGCTGCTGACAGGCGGCACTCCCGTTTTTTGTTGCGGAAAGAGGCGGAAACCATGGACAGAAGACCACAGAAAACTAGATCTTGAACTGCCAGGAGGGGCTGCACATGAAGCTGATCGATACCCGCAATGCGGTGGGGCACGTGCTCTGCCATGATCTGACCCAGATCATCCCCGGCGTCACCAAGGACGCCCGGTTCCGCAAAGGCCATGTGGTCCGGGAGGAGGACATCCCCGTCCTGCTCTCCATGGGCAAGGAGCACCTGTACGTGTGGGAGAAGGAGCCGGGCATGCTCCACGAGAACGAGGCGGCGGAGCGGCTGCGGGCCCTGTGCCAGAATGAGCACATGCACCCCACGCCGGTGAAGGAGGGTAAAATTGAGCTTATAGCCGACTGCGACGGCCTGTTTCAGGTGGACGTGGAGCGGCTCAACGCCCTCAACAGCGAGGACGAGATCATGATCGCCACCCGCCACACCAACACGGCGGTCCGCAGGGGGGACAAGCTGGCGGGCACCCGCATCATTCCCCTGGTCATCGCCGAGGAGAAGCTGAAGACGGTGGAGGCCAAGGCGGGGGACACCCCTATCCTGCGCCTGACCCCCTGGAAGCTGAAGACCTGCGGCCTCATCACCACCGGCAGCGAGGTGGCCAATGGGCTGATCCAGGACAGCTTTACTCCCGTGATCGTGGACAAGCTGGCGGCCTACGGCATCCGGGTGACGGAGCACTGCCTGCCCGGCGACGACCGGGCCGCCATCACCGCCGCCGCCCTGGCCTTCCGGGACAGGGGAGTGGACATGGTGCTGTGCACCGGCGGCATGAGCGTGGACCCGGACGACCGGACTCCCGGCGCCATCCGGGACACCGGGGCGGAGATTGTCTCCTACGGCGCACCCGTCCTGCCGGGGGCCATGTTCCTGCTGGGGTACTTTGACAGCGGCGTGCCCATTATGGGCCTGCCCGGCTGCGTCATGTACGCCAAGGCCACAGTGTTCGACCTGGTGCTGCCCCGCATCGCCGCCGGAGTGCGGGTGAGCCGGGCGGAGCTGAAGGCCATGGGCCACGGCGGTCTGTGCCTGGGCTGCGGGGAGTGCCATTACCCCGTCTGCCCCTTCGGCAAGGGCGTATGACAAGGAGGGAACGGAATGGAACCGACCATGAACCACTTTGACCGGGAGGGCAACGCCATCATGGTGGATGTGGGCGGCAAGGAGCCCACAGTGCGTACCGCCACGGCAGAGGGACTCATTAGAGTGTCCCGGCCGGTGCTGGAGGCCATCACCGGCCGCACCGCCGCCAAGGGGGACATGCTGGGCGTAGCCCGGGTGGCGGGCATTATGGCCGTCAAGCGGACCTGGGAGCTGATCCCCCTGTGCCATCCTCTGGCCCTGAGTCACGCGGCGGTGGACTTTGAGATCCTGGAGGAGCAGTGTGCCGTCCGGGCGGAGTGCACCGTCAGGCTTACCGGCCGGACCGGCGTGGAGATGGAGGCCCTCACCGGGGTGACGGTGGCCCTGCTGACGGTGTACGACATGTGCAAGGCCATGGACAAGGGCATGGAGATCACCGGCGTCCGCCTGCTGTACAAGGAGGGGGGCAAGTCGGGGGTGTACCACTGTGTATAAACCGGAGGAGGGCCTGCGGGACGGGTACGGCCGGGCCATCCGCTATCTGCGGGTGTCGGTGACCGACCGGTGCAACCTGCGCTGCCGCTACTGCATGCCGGAGGACGGGGTGGACTGGATGGACCACAGCAATCTGCTGTCCTACGAGCAGATTGCCCGGCTGGTGGGGCTCTTTGCCAAGCTGGGGGTGGAGAAGGTGCGCCTTACCGGCGGGGAGCCTCTGGTGCGCCGGGACCTGCACCGGCTGGCGGCCGCCGTCAGCGGCACACCGGGAATACGGGAGGTGGCCGTCACCACCAACGGCGTGCTGCTGGCCGAGCAGCTCCCCGGCCTGGTGGCGGCGGGGCTCACCGGGGTGAACATGAGCCTGGACACCCTGGACCGGGAGCAGTTCGCCGCCATCACTAGGCGGGACCAGCTGCCGGCCGCTCTGGCCGGGCTGGAGGCGGCCCTGGCAGTGCCCGGGCTGAAGGTGAAGCTCAACTGCGTCCCCATGGGGGAGAACGACAGCCAATTGGTCCCTCTGGCCGCCCTGGCACGGGACAGGGAATTGTCGGTCCGGTTCATCGAGCTGATGCCCATCGGCCTGGGAGGAAGCCTTCCCCGCCGCACCGAGGCGGAGGTGCTGGAACGGCTGGAAAAGGCCTTTGGACCGGCACAGCCCTGTGCCCAGGACCAGGGGGGCGGCCCCGGCCGGTATGTGACCTTCTCGGGCTTCCGGGGCCGGGTGGGCTTCATCAGCGCCATGACCCACCGGTTCTGCGACCGGTGCAACCGGGTGCGGCTCACCTCCTCCGGGTTTCTGAAGACCTGCCTCCAGTATGACCGGGGCGTGGAACTCAAACCACTGCTGGACGCCGGCGCGGAGGACGGCGACATCCTGGCCGCCATCCGGAGGGCCATCGGGGAAAAGCCGGCGGGGCACCACTTCGCCGGGCCGGCGGCCCAGGGAGACGAGGCCCGGAATATGAGCCAGATCGGCGGATAAAAACAAAATATGTGAGGTGTTTGCCATGGGCAAGGTGATTGCCGTGTGCATCAGTGAGAAAAAGGGGACCCAGAAGAAGAACGTGGGCACCGCCCAGGTGGTGGAGGACTGGGGCATCCAGGGGGACGCCCACGCGGGGAAGTGGCACCGGCAGGTGTCCCTGCTGTCCCACGAGCAGGTGGAGGCCTTCCGGGCCCGGGGCGCCGTGGTGGACCACGGGGCCTTTGGGGAGAACCTGGTGGTGGAGGGCTATGACTTCAAGACCCTGCCCATCGGGACCAAATTTCAGTGCAACGACGTGGTACTGGAGCTGACCCAGATCGGCAAGGAGTGCCACTCCCACTGCGAGATCTACAAGGTGATGGGGGAGTGCATCATGCCCCACGAGGGCGTGTTCACCAAGGTGCTCCACGGCGGGACCATCTCCGTGGGGGACCAGCTAACTATTGTGGAGGAGGGGTAATATGCGGGCGGCCATCATCACCCTCAGCGACTCCGGCTACGCCGGACAGCGGGAGGACAGGAGCGGCCCGGTGATCCGGGCCATGGCGGAGGAGGCGGGCTATGAGGTGGTGCACACCGCCCTGCTGCCCGACGGGGTGGAGCCCCTGGCCGGGGAGCTGAAGCGGCTGTGCGACGGGGACCTGGCCGACCTGGTGCTCACCACCGGCGGCACCGGCTTTTCTCCCACCGACCTGACCCCCGAGGCCACCCTGTCCGTGGTGGAGCGGCTCGCCCCCGGCATCGCCGAGGCCATGCGGTGGCAGTCCCTCCAGATCACCCCGCGGGCCATGCTCAGCCGGGCGGCCGCGGGCATCCGGGGCAAAACCCTCATCGTCAACCTGCCGGGCAGCCCCAAGGCGGTGCGGGAGTGCCTGGAGTTCATCCTGCCCGCCCTGGGCCACGGCCTGGAGATCCTACGGGGCACGGCGGGCAACTGCGCCCGATAAATCCGGTTCCGCCTCCCTGCGGGGAGTTTGGAATAAAATGCAAACGGGAAGGAGGGAAAAACAGTGAAGATCAGCGCGAGAAATCAGTTCAAGGGGACCATTCTCTCCATCGAGGAGGGGGCGGTCAACGGCATTGTGCGGCTGGACATCGGCGGCGGCAATGTGGTGACCTCCACCATCTCCATGGCGTCCATCCGGGAACTGGGCCTGAAGGTGGGCGGCACGGCCTATGCCGTGGTCAAGGCCACCTCGGTCATGATGGCGGTGGACGACTGAGTCCCCCGCTGCCTCAGCACTTCGAGCCCGTACCGCCTAAGGGACAGCGCGTCCTATGGCGGCGGGCCGGGGTATATCTGGAAACGGGTATGCCTACCGTATTTGTGAAGGAGTTTTGAGAAATGAAAAAGGTATTTGCCCTGGTCCTGGCCCTGGCGATGGCCCTGGGACTGACCGCCTGCACATCCACCACCGGCGGAGAGACCGGGGAGGAGACCGTGGATGTGGTGGTGTTTGCCGCCGCGTCCATGGAGGCCTCCCTCACCGAGATCGCCCAGCAGTACAAGACGGTTGCCCCCAACGTGAACCTGGTGTTCACCTTTGACTCCTCCGGCACCCTCAAGACCCAGATCGAGGAGGGCGCCGTGTGCGACCTGTTCATCTCCGCCGCCCAGAAGCAGATGAACCAGCTGGACAGCGCCGACACCACCGGCACCAACACCGACGGCCTGGATTTCGTGTACAGCGACACCCGGATCGACCTGGTGGAGAACAAGGTGGTGCTGGCGGTGCCCGACGACAACCCCAAGGACATCCAGACCTTCTCCGATCTGGGCACCGACAAGCTGTCACTGCTCTGCCTGGGCAACGACGACGTGCCCGTGGGCGCCTACTCCCTGGAGATCCTGGACACCCTGGGCATCGACATCGCCCAGCTGGAGAACGACGGCAAGGTGACCTATGCCTCCAACGTCTCCGAGGTGGCCAACCAGGTGAAGGAGGGGGCCGTGGACTGCGGCATCATATACGCCACCGACGCCAACACCTATGAGCTCAAGGTCGTGGACCAGGCCGCTGCCGACATGTGCAGCCAGGTCATCTACCCCGCCGCCGTGATGAAGAGCGGCACCGAGGGGGCCAAGGACGCCGCCCAGGCCTTCCTGGACTACCTGCACACCGATGAGAACGCCGTCTCCGTGCTGGAGGGCGTGGGCTTCACGGTGCTGCCCTGAGGGGCTGCTGAAACGCTGAGGGCCGGCGCATACCGCGCCGGCCCCTGGCAGCGATGAAAGTGCAGGTGATCCGATATGGACTGGTATCCCCTCTTGAACTCTCTGCGCATTGCGGCCATCTCCACGGCCATCATCTTTTTCTTGGGCCTCGCCGCGGCCTACTACGTAGCCAAGCTGCCCCGGCTGCTCAAGGGCGTGCTGGACGTGGTGCTCACCCTGCCCCTGGTGCTGCCCCCCACGGTGGTGGGGTACTTCCTCCTGCGCATCATGGGCCCCAAACGGCCCCTGGGCATGTGGTTCCTGACCCAGTTCGACCTGCGGCTGACCATGGTGTGGTACTCGGCGGTGTTCGCCTCGGCGGTGGTGGCATTCCCCCTCATGTACCGCACCGCGCGGGGGGCCTTTGAGTCGTTCGACCCCACCCTGGCCCACGCCGCCCAGACCCTGGGCCGCTCCAACACCTGGATCTTCTGGCGGGTGCGGATGCCGGTGTGCCGCCAGGGCATCATCGCCGGCACGGTGCTGGCCTTTGCCCGCGCCTTGGGCGAGTACGGCGCCACCGCCATGATCGCCGGCTACACCCCCGGCAAGACCGCCACCATCTCCACCACCGTCTACCAGCTCTGGCGCACCGGCGACGACGCCGGAGCCATGCGTTGGGTGCTGGTCAACCTGGCCATCTCCGCCGTGGTGCTGCTGGCGGTGAACATGCTGGAGAAGAAGGACCGCCGCCCCCGCCGGGCGGCCCCCTCCGGGGAGGTGGCGTGATGTCCCTTGTGGTGGATATCCGAAAAAACTACGGAAAATTTCAGCTGGATGTGTCCTTTGAGACGGGCAGCGGCCACGTGACCGGCCTGCTGGGGGCCTCCGGCTGCGGCAAGAGCGTGACACTCAAGTGCATCGCGGGCATCGAGACCCCCGACGCGGGGCGCATCATCCTGGACGGACGGGTGCTCTTTGACAGGGAGAAGGGCATCAACCTCTCCCCTCAGCGCCGCCGCGTGGGTTACCTCTTTCAGAACTACGCCCTGTTCCCCAACATGACCGTAAAGCAGAACATCACCGTGGGCGTCCGGGACCGGAAGGCCCGGGAGGAGACGGCGGAACGGCTCATAAAAGCCTTTGGCCTGGAGGGAAACGAGCACAAATACCCCCGCCAGCTCTCCGGCGGCCAGCAGCAGCGGACCGCCCTGGCCCGCATCCTGGCCAGCGAGCCGGAGGCCCTGCTGCTGGACGAGCCCTTCTCCGCCCTGGACAGCTATCTGAAGTGGCAGGTGGAGGGGGAGCTGGCCGATCTGCTGGAGGGCTTTGCCGGGCCGGTGCTCTTTGTCACCCACAGCCGGGACGAGGTGCGCCGCATCTGCCAGCAGGCCTGCGTCCTGGACCGGGGCAGGGCCCAGGCGGTGCTGCCGGTGGACGAGCTGTTCCGGGCCCCGCGGACTCTGTCGGCCTGTCTGCTCTCCGGGTGCAAGAATGTGTCCCGGGCCAGACCGGCGGAGGGCGGGAAAATTGAGGCCCTGGACTGGGGCGTCACCCTGGACCCGGGCCGCCCTCTGCCCGAGAACCTCACCCATGTGGGCATCCGGGCCCACTTCGTCCGCCCGGCGGACGGACCCGGCCCCAACCGGTTGCTGTGTACCCCCGGGCGGGTGGTGGAGGAGATGTTCTCCACCGCTGTGACCCTGTTCACCCCCGGCGGGGACAAGGGCTTCGCCCGGCTGCGGATGGAGCTGAGCCGGGAGGGCTGGGCCGCCCTGAGAGAGCCGGAGCAGCTGTGGGTGGAGCTGCCGCCCGAGTCCCTGCTTCTGCTCAACGGAGGATAACAAAAACGTCCTGGACAACTGCCGTCCAGGACGTTTCTTTCAGGATTTCTCTTCAAAACTGGCGCCGCAGCTGCGGCAGGTGACGGTGATTTTTCCCTTGCCCTTGGGCACCCGCAGCTGCTGGCCGCAGTTGGGGCACTTGAAGTAGCGGTGATCCTTGTCCCGGTGGATGGTCCGGCGCAGCCGGAACCACCGGATGGCGGGGCCGGCCAGCTGCATGAACTTGTTGTTCTCCGCCCGCCGCCGGGAGATATTCCGGGAGAACAGGCGGAACACCACATAGGCCGCCACCACCAGTGCAACCCAGCACACCAACTCCAGCCGCAGCAGACTGCCCGCCAGATAGAGCACCAGATACACCGCAATCAGGAACAAGGAGAACTGATCGACGCCATATCGGCCATACATAAATCTCTGCAGCCAATTCATCGAGCGAACGTCTCCTTCTCAGCGGAAGAATGGCCCCAGCGGGACCGGGAGTCCGGCCACCTGGCCTTCCGCGGTACTTTTTATAACAGTAATGATACCGTTTTGAAGGTTTTCCGTCAAGGCACCAGACGTAAACAATATGTGAATAATCCCTTGAAAGCACAGGGGAAAGCGGTTATACTGGACAAAAACAGGAGGTGCTACGTGAAGCGAATCGACAAGGAGAACTACTATCTGGACATCGCCGAGACAGTGGCCGAGCGGTCCACCTGCCTGCGCCGGTGCTATGGCGCCATTATTGTCCGCAATGACGAGATCATCGCCACCGGTTATAACGGCGCGCCCCGGGGCCGCCGCAACTGCGTGGATCTGAACTACTGCACCCGGGAGGCCCTGAAGATCCCCTCCGGTGAGCGGTATGAGCTGTGCCGCAGCGTCCACGCCGAGGCCAACGCCATCATCTCCGCCGCCCGCAGCGAGACCCTGGGCGCCACCCTCTACATGGCGTGCAAGAATCCCGCCACCGGCGCCCTCATCGCCGGGTCCACCTCCTGCGCCATGTGCCGCCGTCTCATCATCAACGCCGGCATCCAGCGGGTGGTCATCCGGAACACCGAGACGGAGTACTCCGTGGTCCACGTGGAGGACTGGGTGCGGGAGGACGACTCCCTGCCCCAGGAGCGCTGCTCCTGCTGCGGGGACGGTAAAGCGTAAAAAAAATCAAATCCACCAGCTGCCGGGCGCTCAGCCGGCGGCTGGTGGATTTTTATTTGGTGTAAAATTCCGCGCCCTCCGCAGCCAATCGCTCCCGCCACAGGGCAGCCAGAGCCTCCAGATCCGCCTTGAACTGGGCGTCGGTCTGGTCCGCCCCCTTCTTCAGCTCCTCCAACACAGTGAAGGTGAAGGACCCGGCGCCGTATTTGTTCCAGTCGGCGGCCAGGGGGAGAAAGGTGCACGAGCCGGTGGCGGCGGAGAACTGGAAGCGGTTGCGCAGGCCCGCCGGGTCGGCAACGGCGCTGAGCAGCACCCGGTTGTTCGCTGTGCAGCGGATGGCGCACACGCCGCCCACCACGGTCCGCTCCCGCCAGGCGGACAGCAGCTCTTTTTGATGTTCCGTCTTAGCCATGATATCCCAGCTCCCCCAGAATGCGTGCCAGCACCTGCATCCGCTCCCCCAGCAACTCCCCATCCCGGGCCAGCGCGTCCTGGAAGAGGCGGATATCCTCCTGGATGTGGTCGTTCTCCGTGCACACCGACACCGTCATGGCGTCCCCCTGGAGGCCTACCCGGTCGATATCAGGGTGGTCGGGGTCGTAGAAATCGGGGTACTTGTAGCTCTCCTCCCGCAGGTAGAGCTGGGCACGGCAGGTGAGAATGGCCAGGTCCAGCACCCGGTGGAGGGGCAGCTCCTCCGACTGGCGGGACCACTTCTCCCCGGTATATCGCCACACCTTGGCCGAGATGTCCACCCGGCCCCGGTCATTCCACTGGGCCAGCCCCAGGGAGAGCCCCTTGGCGTCGGTCTGGTAGGCAGACCGGCCGTCGATGTGGTCATAGTCCTCTGCCACAATGACGGGCTTGTGTTTCAATGACGTGGGAATGCGCATAAGACCGCTCCTTGCAATTTAGTAAATTAGTAATTTAGTAAATTTCAAGAGCGAGAATAACACATCGCCATCCGTCTGTCAAGAGAGAGGGAAAAAGCGGCGGCCTGCTTGCCGTATAATTCCGGCCTGTCCGGAAAAACTGGAGGAGAAAAGGAGGTGCGGACAGGCTCTATGGATATGACCAACAGAGAATACGAAAAATACGTGGAGAAAAAAGCGGCGCCGTCCCCTACACCCAAGAATCTGGCCTGGGCCTTTGTCACCGGCGGACTGATCTGCACGGTGGGACAGGGTCTGCTCAACCTGTACCGTTCCATGGGCCTCAGCGAGACCGGCGCGTCCATCGCCGTTTCCGTGACGCTGATTTTCCTGGCGGTGCTCTTTACCGGCCTGGGCTGGTTCGACAAGCTGGCCAAACACGCCGGTGCGGGCACCCTGGTCCCCATTACCGGCTTTGCCAACGCCATGGCCGCCCCCGCCCTGGAGTTCCGCAGCGAGGGGCTCATCATGGGCGTGGGGGCCAAGCTGTTCGTCATCGCCGGGCCGGTGCTGGTGTACGGCATCAGCGCCAGCGTGATCTACGGGCTGCTGCTGGTACTGTTCACCGGACACTGAAAACAAGTTGACATAAAATCACAGCCGTCCGCCGTTCCGAAGGGAATGGTGGGCGGCTGTGCTGTGTTCAGGGAAAATTGACGGCGTCCGGGCGGATATGATAAATTCTTTTCCACAGGAAGCGTCATATCCCGGTCCGGATTTCGTCTCAATGGGTGAAAGGGAAAGAACAAAGGAGGGATTCCCGTGGAGGACGCAAACATTGTGGCGCTGTACTGGCAGCGGGACCAGGGGGCCATCACCGCCTCGGACGAGAAGTACGGCACGCTCTGCCACAGCCTCTCCTTCAACATCCTCCAGACCCATGAGGATGCGGAGGAGTGCGTCAACGACACCTGGCACCGGGCCTGGGACACCATGCCGCCCCAGAAGCCCAACTCCCTGCGGGCCTATTTCTGCCGCATCGTCCGCAACCTGTCCATCGACCGGTGGCGGGCCCGGTACAGCCGGAAGCGGGGCGAGGGGATGGGCAGCCTGGTGCTGGAGCTGGAGGAGTGCGTGCCGGCCGTGCCCAGCGCCGAGGAGCAGTGGGAGACGGAGGAGATCGGCGCCGCCGTGGAGCGGTGGCTAAGGCAGCAGCGGGCGGAGGACAGACAGCTGTTTGTGGGCCGGTATTTTTACGGCGCGGCGGTGCGGGACCTGGCCGCCGGGCTGGGATGCTCCCCCAACGGCACCACCCAGCGGCTGCGCCGTCTGCGGCAGTCCCTCCGCCGGGCGCTGGAGGAGGAAGGAGTGACATTATGAGCAGAGCGAGCGAGAGGCTGCTGGAGGCCATGAATCATCTGCCTGACGCCACCCTGGAGGAGGCTGTCCCGGGGACGGTCAGGAAAAAGCCGAGTTGGAAGAAGTGGGCGGCCCTGGCGGCCAGCCTGGCCGTGGTGGTGCTGGGGGTGGGCATCTTCACCGGGTTCATCCCCCTGCTGGGTGGACGAGCGGGACAGAACGGCTCGGGCAGCGACGGTGCGTCGGTCTTTATGTCCTACGCCGGGCCGGTGTTCCCCCTGACCCTGAGAGAGGAGAACGCCGCCATTGCGGCACAGCGGAACATCACACTGGATTTTGAACCCTGGGTGCCGGTGTGGATCTCCAACCAGGAGGAGGCCGACTCCCGCACCTGGCTGACTGAGACGGAGCGGCAGGATGTGCTGGAGTTCTATAACGAGCACTATCCTGAGGGCGGGCGATACGAGAGCAGCACCGATATTCTGGTGACGGATTCCTACACCCTGACCAACACCTCGGCGGAGGACCAGACCCTGACCGTCCTCTACCCCTTTGTGTCCGGGCTGGACAGTCTGGAAGAGAACCGGCCCACTCTGACAGTGGACGGGACAGAGCTGGAGACCACCCTGCGGGTGGGCACCTATGCGGGAGGCTTTGAAGGCGTATGGGGCGCAGACGACCCGGAGGGCACCGCGAACCTGGCCTATCCCCACAGCTGGACGGACTATCAGGCACTGCTGTCCGATGGCAGCTACCTGGAGAACGCCCTGGGACCCGGCCCCGATGTGACCGGCGTGCCGGTGATTGTCTACAAGCTGACCAACCCCTACAGCCCCGAGCGGGATGAGGAGGCGGGCATCACCAACCCCACTCTGCGGGTCACCTTCAACCTGGATTACGACAAGACCACCATCCTGACCTACGGCTTCCACGGCGCGTCCTATGACCGGGAGACGGGGGTTATGATTCAGGAGTTTTCCATCCCGCAGCCGGGACAGTATGACTACGGCAGCAAGGAATTCTACCTCCTGGTGCTGGGGGAGGACGTGGAGAACATGACCATTCAGGGCTACGCCAACGGCAGCCTGGAGGAGGACGCCCTGGTGCTGGAGGGCTGCGGGGCTACCGTGGAGCGGTATGAGAGCGATTTGGACACCATGCTCCGGCAGCTGCTGCCCCTCATCTGGGAGGAGAGAGGGCAGGAAGACGCGGACTTCGAGCTGTACTACCGGGCTTTTCTGGAGCAGCTGCTCTCTTACGGGGTGCTGTCCGACGACCCGGTGGAGCGGTACGACACCGGCTGGCTGGAGAACATCGAGGAAGGCATGGTCCGGGTGTGCTGGCTGGAGGCTCAAATCACGGTACCAGCCGGAGGGACAGTCAGCCTGACCGCGTCCATGACCAAGGCGGGCAGCTATGACTTCAACTGCACCGGGACAGACAACGTGGGCGTGTGCGGCTACGACCTGGTGACCAAGCTGGGCTCCAACCTGGCCTGTGCCACCCAGACCGCCACCCTGGAGGACAGAGGACAGATCGAAATCGTCCGCCAGAACTTCGGCTTTGATCTGGAGCAGGGTATCACCACTGTCACCCTGGACCCGGCGGAGGAGCACTACTACCTGGAAGTGCGGGCCGCCAGAGAGAAAGGGTAAGGATAAACACGGGGCCCTGCCGCCGGAACGGCGGCAGGGCCCTCCAAGCCGTATGCACGCAAAAACTTGAACATTATAACAAAAACTACTTGACAAAAACGGGAATCTATCGTACAATATAGCCAGAAAGAAAGAGGTGAGTCCGATGGGCTGAAAGGCTCGGGAAACCAAGGAAACCAAGGAAACCAAGGAAACCAAGGAAACCAAGGAAACCAAGGATACCAAGGATACCAAGGATACCAAGGATACCAAGGATACCAAGGATACCAAGGATACCAAGGATACCAAGGATACCAA